>JAJXTA010000018.1 GCA_021784265.1 bacterium
CAAAGTCGCCACCGCCGAGGCAGCGCTGCGTTGCGTGCGCAGCGGGATGCGGGTGTTTGTCGGTTCGGGCTGTGCGGTGCCGCAGAAGTTGGTGGCCGCCCTGGCCGCGCGCGGCCCCGAGGTGTTCGATGTGGAGATCATCCACAACCTGACCTTTGGCGACGCCCCCTGCGCCCGCAAGGAGCTGTTGGCCAACTTCCGCCACAACGCCTTCTTTGTGAGCCCGAACGTGCGCGAGGCGGTGAACGAAGGGGTGGCCGATTTCACGCCCATCTTCATGAGCGAGATCCCCGCCTTATTCCGGCGCAAGCGCTTGCATTTGGACGTGGCCTTGGTCCAGGTGAGCCCTCCCGACGAGCATGGGTTCTGCGGCTACGGGGTGTCGGTGGATGTGGTCAAGGCGGCGGTCGAGAGTGCCGAGCACGTGGTGGCGGAGGTCAACCGGAACATGCCCCGCACCCTGGGCGACAGCTTCGTGCACCTGACGGAGTTGGACGCGGTGGTGGAGAGCGACCTGCCGATCCTCGAGCACCCGAGCGATCCCCCCTCGCCGGCGGCGCTCAAGATCGGCGAGTTCATCGCCGCGCTGGTCGAGAACGGCTCGACGCTCCAAACCGGGATCGGGGAGATTCCCAACGCGGTGATGGGGGCCTTGCTGGGCAAGCGGGACTTGGGGATGCACACCGAGATGTTCTGTGAAAGCATCATTCCCTTGATCGAGGCGGGGGTGCTCAACGGCAAGGCCAAGTCCTTGCTCCCCGGCAAGATTGTTGCCTCCTTCTGTTTCGGCAACCGGAAGCTCTACGATTACGTCCACAACAACCCCGCCTTCGAGTTCCGGCCCACCGAGTTCACCAACGACCCGTTCACCATCGCCCGCAACGAGAAAATGGTCGCCATCACCTCCGCCCTGGAGGTGGACCTGACCGGCCAGGTCTGCGCCGACTCGCTGGGGGACCGGTTCTACAGCGGGTTTGGCGGGCAAGTGGACTTCATTCGCGGGGCGGCCCGCAGTCCGGGAGGCAAACCGATCATCGCTCTGCCTTCCACCAATCGCGATGGCACGGCCTCGCGCATTGTGAGCCGGCTGCAACCCGGCGCCGGGGTGGTCACTACCCGCGCCGATGTGCACTATGTCGTCACCGAATACGGCGTCGCGTTTCTCCACGGCAAGAGCGTGCGGGAGCGGACCCTGGCGTTGATCCACATCGCCCATCCGCGGTTTCGGGATCAGCTCCTGCGCGAGGCGCGGGAACGGCGGCTGGCCCATCCCCAGCAAATCGCCCTGCCGCCGGGCCTCCAGCCCTATCCCAAGAAGTACGAGACCACCTGCGTGATCCGCGGTGGCCAGCGGGTCAAGTTCCGTCCCATCCAACCCACCGACGAGGCCCTGCTCCGCGAGCTCTTCTATTCCCACTCCCAGGAGACCATCCTCCAGCGCTACTTCACTCTCATCCGCCATTTGCCGCACGAACAGGTGCAGAAATTCGTCACCCTCGACTACCGCAACGACATGGCGATCATCGGCTTGGTCCCGTTCGAAGGCCGGGAGCGGATGATCTGCGTCGGCCGCTACTTCCGCAATCCGGCCACCAACCAGGCCGAGGTGGCCATTACCGTCCATGACGACTACCAGAACCACGGGCTGGGGACATTCCTGTTGAGTTACCTGTGCGAAATCGCCCGGGAAAATGGCATCGCCGGCTTTACCGCCGACATCCTGGCGACCAACCATCCCATGCTGGCCGTCTTCTACAAGGTGGTGGGGAAGATCGAGTCGCACCTGGCCGAGGGGGTTTATCACCTTCGGTTCGACTTCAGCAACATCAAGTCCCACCGCCAGTCCCGCGATACCGCGGCCGATAAAACCTTGCCGGCCCGCGGCTGAGCGCCGGGCGCCCAGCGCCCAGGGGTTACCCAGGACCGCGCCGGCGTCTCGCTGGGCCGACCGTTGTTTCCTGAGTGTCGGTCCCCGGGAGAGCCCGCTAGGGCGGGGTGGGTGTCGGGGCCTGTTCGAGTCCCACGGCTTGAGCGCTGGGCAGCGGTTGGCCTTGTTGGGCGGCGCGCAGCGCGGTGTCCAAATGGCCAAGCTGGTCGGCGTACGCCGTGTCAACTTGTCGGTACCGGGCCAGGGTCCAGTCCAAGGCGTAGGGTTTGTTTTCTTGACGCCAGAGTTGAGCGAAGGTTCGGCCCAGGGCGGCGTAGCGTTCCCGATCCGCCGCCAACCGCGCCTTGGCTTGAGTGACGAGTTCGGCCGCCCGCGCCGCCGGGGCGGCGAGCGCCTGGCGATAGAGGTCTGCCGCCTCGAGCCGGTCCAAGTCGCGCTGCTGACACAGGGCCAGCCGTTGGGCGCCAAAGCTAAAGAAGGGAAGGAGGTCCGCGTTGACCGTGGCCGCGCGCTGGCAGGCCTGGAGTTGGTCGAGGGCCGCCCGCGCCTCTTCCAGTGCCCGCTGGTATGGGGCGCGCACCGCCGCCGACGGAGCCGGGAGGGGACCGGTGTCGAGCTTCCAGAAGACCCCGTTGGGGAGTCCCCCCAAGCCCGGTGCCGACAGCGCCGCCAAGGCGTGGCCGAAATGATCATCCGGTTCGCCAAACAGGACCGCGCCCAGCCGCCGGGCGAAATCCGCTGGGGCGGTGGCCGAGTCATTCCAGGCGCACTCCGCGCCCCAGGCGAAGCCCGGCCAATTGGGGGCGTTCAGGGTTTCGCCATCGTCGTCCCAGGCGGTGTTGAGCATGCCGAGGGCGCCATGGCGCGCACCGTCGCGCACGAAATGCCAGATATTCGTGGTGGCGGCGCCGAAGTCTGGCAGAATCCGGTTCCAGTTATTCACCCCCGGGCAGACGAGGAAATCGTAGCCGGACCGAGCGAAAGGGAGGATTTGGTCCTCGAAACTGGGGCGCGGATCGTAGCCCCAGGTGAGCATCACCGTGTCGCGCGGGATGTCCTTCAGGTGATCCGGGTAGCGGAGGATAATGTCCCCCCACATCATCATGCGCTTGCCGTATTTCCGCGCGATAAGCTCGTGGACCCGCTGGATATGACGGACGTACACCCCACCCGCGCCGAGTTGGGCCACCAACGCCTTGGCGGGGCCTTGGCCCAAACCTTCGGTCTCGTCACAGCAAACGTTGAAGAAGGGGAAGGGAAGCAGGGGGATCTCCTCGCTGTAGAGGTCGTCGAGCAATTGATAGGTCCGCGGGTTCGTGGGACAGAGCAGGTAGGGGGTCTCGCGCAGGGGGGCGAACTCCGGGTGGGCGAGGATGGCGGTGAAGTGGCCGAAGGACTGCTGGTTGCCTAGGATGTTGAGCTGGCGCGGCTTGGCGGACGCCACCAGTGCCTGGAGCTGCGTTGGGGTGAGGGAACCGTCCGGGGGCCCGATCTGTGGGTGTTTCTGGAAGGCATACTGGTACTCCATGTAATAGGTGAAGATGTTCAGCTTGAAGAACGCGCCGAGGCCGGCCTCGCGCTCCAGCTCGGCCAGCGTGCTCGAGGGGCCGCGGGTCAGGTCATCTTGGAAGGCGCGCCAGCGCAAGGAGGGCCAATCGTGGATCGTCAGCCCAGGGAGCCCCGCACTGGCGCGGTTGGCCCGCAGCAGTTGCCGCAGCGTTTGCACACCATAGAACAACCCGGCGGACCCGGCGCCCGTGACGCGGACCGCGTCGGCCGTGACCTCGAGCGTGTATTCCTCCGCGGTGGCTTGCGGGCGGAAGGCCGGACGGACTGTCCGCGACGCTTTTCGGTTTCCGAGGCGCAGCTCGGGGACTTTGCCTCGGCGTTGCACCAGCGTGGGCGTCGCCGCGCCGGCGCGGCGCAGCTCGGCGACCAACGCCTGGATCTCGACCGAACCGACAGGGCTGTTGACCTCCAGGCGCAAGGGCTGGTCCAGCCGGAAGTAAGTTGACGTCAGGTGCACCTCTTTGGGGAAAGGAATGAGTCGCAGGGCATTCGCGTCAGTGGCGTGGCTTGCCGCGGCGGCCCACAGCGCGCCGACGAGTCCCCAGCGCCAGCGCTGGGTTACGGGTGTCCGTTGCCAGGAGAGGAGGGGGAGGAGGGTCATTGGAGTGGCCAAAGCTCGCCTAAACCGTTGGGCTTGGCCAGCAAAACGTAGCGGCGCGCTAGGCGGAGGGGTTGAAGCCAAGCGCGGGTTCCCGACTGGCTCTCGCTCCGGGTTTGATCACTCGCGGGGTCGGCCTGGGGTGGTGGGGCGCTCCTTAACCGAATCCACGAGCAGCAACCACCCGCGCCCCGGAGGCACGCCGATCTCTTGCCCCGGGCGGAACTCCGCGGCGGGCTGGAAGTCGGGGATCGCTGGGGCATGCAGCCGCAGGTTCGCGGCGTTCAAGCCGAGGCGGGTCGTTTCGAGTCTCAATTGGACGGGAACGTTGTTGGTGGACCAACTGGCCAGGGCGATGAGGCTCCTGCCCCGGTTCACGTACGCCGTGGCCAGCACGTCCTTCCGGCCGGTCTGCGCGGGGCAATTGGGGTCCCAAAAACCGATCATCCGCGCGTCGTCGATGTGGAATTCGTCCCAGAGTTTCCAGAGGGGCCGCGGGTCGCCGCCCCACCCCAGCCGGCTGGCCATGCCAAAGAGCATGCCGCGCCACGGGTTGCCGCCACCTTGCAACATTTCGCCGAACAGGCCGTAAGGGAGGCCCGCGATCTCGACCAGCCAGTAATCCGGCGACTCATTGTAATCGAAGCCCTCCCCAAACCACAGACTGTCGATGCAAGGGAAGAGTTCCAAGTATTGGTTGGCGCAGTTGTTCAGGCCGTATTCGGGGTGAAAGTTGTTGCCGCTATGAAAGTCGATGAGGCAATCGCGCCCGCTGCGTTGCATGACTTTCCGCACCCGTTTCATGATCTCGCGGTCGTAGCCAATGCCGTCGAGGTAGAGCCCGTCGATGCCAACATTGCGGATGAGCCAGTTGAGACCCTCCAGATAGTAATTGTGCCAGCGGGAGAGGCCCGTGGTGGCCAGGGCGGCGTCCACCCGCCCGTGGCCCAACGGGGTGTGCCAGGCCGGCACGTAATGGTCGATCAAATGTTCGCACAGCCAGGAATCCCCGGTCTTGGGCAATGGGGCGCCCGGGGCGGCGGCCTGGAATTGGTCCGCCAAGTGGAAGCCCGGGCCGTCGGCGAAGACCTCGTTATCGAGGCTCCGCAAGGCCCAGAGTTCAGCGGTGTAATCGCTCAGTTCCCGCACGGTGTAGTAGAGCTTGACCTTCATCTGGCGGGCGTGGGCCTCCCGGGTATAAGCCGCGAGGGAATCGACCGTGAGGAAGGGATAATTGATGTACGGATTCAGGGCGTCGCCCTGATGGAGGTTGATAATGGTGGCGCCGGTGGCCGCCACCTCCGCCACGGGGCTGGAGCCGCCGCGATGGTAATAGCGCCAGTGCCAGTGCCGGCCGTCCAGCATCTTGACCGGTGTGATCAGGAGCCCGAAGTTCAGGTGCATCGGGCTCCCCGCCTGGAGCTGGCGCGGGCCACTGTAGGCCCGAATCACCACCCGGTCACCCTCCTCCTCCAGGTCGCACCCGCCCCGACCATCATTGCTCCAGTCGCGATAGGGGCCGGACGGCTGGAGGTTGTAGAGGTCCCAACGGGATTGGAGGTCCTTGAGCTTGCAGCTTAACCCGGCGTTGACGTCCCCAACCCAGAGTTCGTTGTTCGCGCGGGCCGAGTCCCAGCGCCAATGCCAGGCAGTGGGCCGATAGCCGCCCTTCCGGCCCAGCCCCATCATATAGACGGCGCGCTCGCGCCGGAGCGGGATCTCCAACCGGACATCCTCGACCTGGGTGGTCTGATCCGCTTGCAACGTCAACCGGAAGTTCACGTAGCCGTCGCACTCCAGCTTGGCCCAGCAGGCTAAGTGCAACGGCCCGGCCCGGCTCCGCGCCTCCCAGACCACCGCGCCGGTGTCCCGTCGGCCGAGGCGCGGGTGCCCGCCCTGCCACCGCGCCGGGCCCGCCGCGGTCACGGTGATCAGTTGCATCGGACCGGCCAACAACTCCTGGGGCGAGTCGTTGATGGCGTCGTTGTTTCTGGAGAACGTGCTCTCGATGCTGTCGAGCAGGCCACAGTCGTTGAAGCGAACACGCCGACCCAGCACGCTCGCGGTCCGCTGGTGGACTGTGACCGGGGTGTAGGGGGCGAACACCTTGTCATCCAGCCCGATCGTCGAGTCCAGCCAGCGGAGGCGGGACTGGCGCGCCAGCTCACCGTCTCCAGCGTCCGCGAGTACGGGGTCACTGACCGTCAAGTCGAGGGCGAGCGGGACCGGCGGCGTTGTTGCCGCCCTGAACGTGAGTGTGCCGCGATAGTTCCCGGCCTTCAGGGTTTGGGGCAGGGTGACGCCGAACCAGAGCGCGCGCACCTGGCCGTCTGCCACGCTCACGGGCTTGTGCAGCGGCGCGCCCAGCCAGTGCGTCCCCCCCAGGTTGAAGCAGCGGAGGGCCGTGGCGGGGACCGTCACCCCGCCGGGGCCCCTCAGGTCAGTCGAGTTGACGCGCACTTCCCGTAATGGACCGTGGTGGGCGAAGACCCCGACTTGGAAGACGTAGAACTCTCCGGGCTGCGCCTTGCCCCGGAATGCCTCTCCGGGCCCGGCTTGGACCCACCGCACCGGCAGCTCGTCGGTCATCCGGATGGGAGCGCGGCGGTCTTCGGGGAAGAGCAGGAACGCGCGGTCGGCGTAACGGCGGCAAACCTGCTGCCGCTCGGCAGCCGTCGCGGGGAGTTCCATGGGATCGAACCGGTGGAAATCATCAATCGCTTGGAACTCGACAACGGCGGCGGTGGGAACCCCCGCCGCCTGGCCCTCTCGAATCCGTCGCGCGATGCGGGCGCACGCCGCGGCCCAGGCGGCCTCGGCCCGGTTCGTGGGCCGGAGGTATTCCGTGGTCGGAAAATACCATTCCCCGACCGTCCGGAACGGGAGGTAGTAAAGGAAATAGTCGCCCGGCGCCGTGGGTGGTTGGAAGAGGATATCGCCGGTCTCGCGGGTGATGCGGACACGCACCACGTTCGTGACCGGACGGCCCGTCGTTCCATCCACCAGGAGGGTGGCCTTCTCCTCCGGCCGGGTGTCGCGCCGCCGCCACGGCACGTGGGCCCACACGGTGGCGGCCTTTTGGGAAACCACCAAGCGGGCGCGGACGTTGCCCAGCCCTGCCACCGGCCACTCGCCGGTCGAGTATTTGGGAGGACTCTCGACATCGGCGGACCACCCGTGGACGACCAAACCGAAGACCAAGCACCAGAACACGTGTCGGGACATCGGGTTCGATTATGCCGGTGGGCGTCGCCGGTTGTCACGCCCGGGCCGAGCCGGGTGGGGTGGGGGAACCGGGCTTTGGGCTTGGCGCGCCTCGGCGCATCGCCGATGATGCCGCCCCGACCGCCGCGTCGGCGGGAAGCGGTGTTCCGGCCTGGTCGGGCCCCGGCGATGGTTGCCTTCGGGTCCGCGGTTCGGCTAGCTGGATTTGCGCATGTCAACTGATCCTCGCGGTAACAACTACACAAGGCCATGAAGCATACCCTCGCTCCCGTTGTCCTCGGTCTGCTCGGGGTCGTCCTCGGAGATGCTCAGACGAAGACGGAACCGAAGCCGACCATCCCCCACCCACCGGGCGCCACCCACGGGCGCTACTTCAAGCCGGCATCCGTGACCAGTCACGGGGTAGTGACGGTCGCGGGCCGGCATCTGAAGTACGATGCCGTCGCGAGCACCGTGGTGGTGCATCCCAAGGGCTGGGACGACGCGGCTCCTTCAGGCGCCAGCAAGGCCAAGGAGGGTGAGGGGCGGGAAAACCCGAGCGCGGAGGCCTCCATGTTCTCCATCGCCTATTTCAAGCAGGGCGCGGATCCCGCGAGGCGCCCGCTCACGTTTCTGTTCAATGGCGGCCCGGGCTCCTCGACCGTCTGGTTGCACATGGGGGCGTTTGGTCCACGGCGCGTCGTCACGGCGGACGATTCGCACACCCCGGCGGCGCCCTACCGGGTGGTCAACAACGATTACAGCCTGCTGGACGCGAGCGACCTGGTGTTCATCGATGCCCCTGGGACCGGCTTCAGCCGCATTGCGGGCAAGGATAAGGAGAAGGCGTTTTATGGGGTGGATGCCGATGCCCACGCCTTTGCCGAGTTCATCACTGCGTTCCTCTCCCAACACGGGCGATGGAACTCGCCCAAATACCTTTTTGGCGAGAGCTACGGCACCCCTCGTTCCGCGGTGCTGGTGAATTTGTTGCAAACCGAGTACTCCCTCGATTTCAACGGGATCATCATGCTCTCCCAGATTCTCAACTTCGATCTCAGCGTTGACGACCCGGAAGACAACCCGGGCATCGAGCTGCCCTACGAGTTGGCCCTGCCCACCTACGCGGCCACCGCTTGGTATCATCACCACCTCCCGGGTCCGATCGCTCCCGCCGGTCTCGAGGGCTTGCTCCAGGAGGTGGAGGCCTTCGCCCTGAACGACTACGCCCGCGCCCTGGCCCAGGGGGCGAGTCTGCCGGCGGACCAACGCCAGGCGGTCGCCGAGAAGTTGCACGCCTACACCGGGCTGCCGGTCGGTTATATCCTCAAGGCCCGCCTGCGCATCGACGGCGGCGAGTTCGAGAAGAACCTCCAGGACGATACCGAGACCACGACCGGGCGGTTGGATACGCGCTTTTCCGGGCCCACGATGGACCCGCTGAGCAAGCGGGCCGACTATGATCCCCAAGAGGCAGCCATCGGGTCAGCCTATGTCTCGGCCTTCAACGACTACGTCCGGAAGACCCTGCGGTACGGCCAGGACCAGACCTACCGGGCGGCCAGCGAGTTGTGGAAGACTTGGAACTATCAGCATCAACCGCCTGGGACGGACATGCCGCTGCCGCAAGCGGCCAACACCATGCCCGACTTGGCCAGTGCGATGAAGTACAACCCCCAGTTGCAGGTGTTGTTGACGGGGGGCTACTTTGACCTCGCCACGCCGTTCTTCGAGGGACTGTATGAGATGCGCCATTTGCAGATACCGGCCAAGCTCCAGGCGAACATCCGGTACCGCTATTACCCATCGGGCCACATGGTCTATGCCCACCAAGCCTCCCTCGAGGCGTTGCACCGGGATGTGGCGACGTTTATCCGCTCGACGGATAACCTGGGCGAGTAGCGCGGGGTCATCGAGGAGTGCGCACACGCCCGCTCGTGCCCCCTGGCCAGGGTCGGCTCAGGGCGGGCTCCACCCTTCAGCGGTGCGTGGGGGCGCGGCGGGCGTCGGCATAGCCATTGGCTCGGAACCAAGCGACGGCATCCACCAAAGCCTGACGCGGTGGGGTTTGGGGCAAGCCCAGTTCCCGGACCGCTTTGGCGGGGTTGAAGAACATCTTGTAGCGGGCCATGCGCACCCCGGCCAGGGGGGCCCGCGGCGGGTGACCGGTGAGCCGGGCGAGGGCTTCGTTGGCGTGGGCCACCGCCAAGGCTACGGCATAGGGAATCCGCAGCCGCGGCGCGGGAACACCGGCAACCTCCTCCAGCACGGCAAAGGTGTCGCGCAAGGTCCAGTTGCCCCCCGCATGCCCGAGAATGTAGCGTTCCCCAACTCGCCCCCGTTCCGCCGCGAGGATGTGGCCGAGGGCAACGTCTTGGACGTGGACCCAGTTGAGGCCGGTGTCCAGATAGGCGGGCATCCGCCCCGTGAGTAGGTCAACGATCACCTGGCCGGTCGGGGTGGGTTTAACATCGCGGGGCCCGACCGGCGCGCTGGGGTTGACAATGACAATCGGCAGCCCCTGCGCGGCCAGTTCCCGGGCGATCACCTCGGCGCGCCACTTGGAAAGCTTGTAGGGATTGCTCATCTGGCGCTCGGACACCGGCGTCTGCTCGTCGCCGGGCGCGGGGCGACCGCGCGACGGGTGAGAGAGACCGATGCAGCCGACGGTGCTGGTATAGACGATGCGTTGGCAACCGGCCTGGGCCGCGGCCTCGAGAACCGTGCGCGTGCCTTCGACGTTGGCGGCGTAGAGCGGACGGTAATCGGGCAACCAAAGCGCGTACTGCGCCGCCACGTGGAAACACCAATCGCAGCCGCGCATGGCCGCCACCAGCCGGTCACGGTTGGCGAGGTCCCCTTCGACGACCTCGCAGGCCGCGCCCGTCAGGCCGCGCCGATCGCTACCCGGCCGCAGCAACGCCTTGACGGTGTGGCCCCCGGCGCCGAGCGCATGGACGAGGTTGGCGCCGATGAACCCGGAGGCGCCGGTGACGAAGCAGTGCATGCGGTCTTAGCGGCGGGGTCGGTGCGCTTGCGAGCCGACGCCTGGGATGCCGGCCGGTCCCGTGACGCTCGAGCCGGGACAGGCGTTCCGGCGTCCGGCTCGGGGTCCTACCGGGTCTTGCTCAGGAGCAGCGGGAGCAGCTCCTCGAGCGGCACGCGGGTCTGTTGCATCGTGTCCCGGTCACGCAGCGTGACCGTGTCCCGTTGGGCCGGGGTCTCGCCCAGCGTGTCGAAGTCGATGGTGACCCCAAACGGGGTGCCCGCCTCGTCCTGGCGGCGGTAACGCCGGCCGATGGCGCCGGACTCGTCGTAGAAAACCGTGAGGTGGGGGCGAAGGCGGTCGCGCACCTCCCGGGCCTTGGCGACCAACTCCGGGCGGTTCTTCAACAAGGGGAAGACCCCCACCTTGATGGGCGCCACCCGCGGGTGGAAGCGCATCACCACGCGGGGCTCCGGGTTGCCCTTCTCGTCGGGCACGGTCTCTTCGCGGTAGGCCTCGCAGATCAGGGCCAGGATCAGCCGATCCACCCCGGCGCTGGGTTCGATGACGTGCGGGACAAAGCGGGTCCGGCTTTCCTCATCGAAATATTCCATGGACTTGCCACTGAACTTCTGGTGCTGGGAGAGGTCGAAGTCGCCGCGGGCCGCCACCCCTTCCAGCTCCTGCAGGCCGAAGGGGAAACGGTATTGGATATCGACGCAGGCGCGGGCGTAGTGGGCGAGCTCTTCCTTCTTTTGCCAATAAAAATCCAGGGACTGGCGCGGCAAGCCGATGCCCTCGTACCAGCGGACCCGTTCCTCGACCCAGTGGCGGTGCCACTCGTTCCAGCCCCAGTTGGGCTGCGGTTGGGTCAGGTCCGTCCCGGCGGGTGGGGGACCGAGCTTGGCTTGGGCGACCGGATCGGGTCTGATGAAGAACTCCAGCTCCATCTGCTCGAACTCGCGCGAGCGGAAGGTGAAGTTCCGGGGGTTGATCTCGTTGCGGAAGGCCTTGCCGATCTGACAGATCCCGAAGGGGACTTTTTGACGGGAGACTTCCAGCACGTTCTTAAACTGAGCGAAGATGGCCTGGGCGGTCTCGGGACGGAGGTAGGCCACGTTCTCGTCGCTCTCGACCGGGCCCACCCAGGTCTTAAACATGAGGTTGAACTGGCGGGGTTCGGTCAGGAGGCTGCCGTTGTCAGGATTGTAGCGGGTCGAATCGATCACCGGCGCCATCGTCTCGCCCAACAACTCCGCCGTGGCCAGGCCGCGCTGTTGGTAGTACTGGCGGGCGACCCGGCGGGCGTATTCCGGGTGCTTGCCGCTGGTGATCAGCACGGAGTAGGGCTCGGGACACGCTTGGCCGGTCGCCGGGTCGCGGGCGCCGGTGAAGGCGTAGGCGTCGCCGCTCTGCGGCTCGATCTGGTCGGCGCGGAAGCGTTTTTTGGTCAGGAGACAATCGACCATCGGGTCGCTGAAGGTGCTGGTGTGGCCGCTGGCTTCCCACACCTTCGGGTGCATGATGATGCTGGCGTCCAGGCCCACCACATCTTCTCTCCCGGTCATCGCCCGCCACCAGCAGTCCTTCACGTTGCGTTTGAGCTCCGCCCCGAGCGGGCCATAGTCCCAAAACCCGTTGATGCCGCCGTACACTTCGGAGGATTGGAAAATGAAACCCCGGCGTTTGCACAGGGAGACAATCCGTTCCATCAACTCGTTTGTCTTGGGCTCGCCCATATATGTGGGGGGGAGTGTTGAACCTGGCGGGGGTGATGTCAAGAAGGCGCGCCCGCCCGGGGGCGAGGCTTGACCTGCCGGATTGTTTCCCAACACACTCGGGTACATGTACAAAATGATCGGCGGCGACCAACGGGAGTACGGTCCAGTCTCGGCGGAAGAGTTGCGGGACTGGGTGGCGGACAACCGGGCCAACGGTCAAACGTTGGTGCAGGCGGAGGGGAGTAACGAGTGGAAGCCGCTGGCGACGTTTGCCGAGTTGCGGTCGGCCCTGGCCGCGGGGGCGGGCGGTGGCGCGGGCGCGCCGGGGGCCGCCGTGACCAGTCCTGCGGGGAGCGAGGCCCGAGGAGGGGACTTGGAGCTGGGCCGGTGTCTGGGGCAGGGCTGGCTGCTCCTGCGCCAGCATTTTGTCTTGTTGGCGGCGGCCACCACGCTGGTGTGGCTGATCCTCACCGCCAGCGCGTTCACTTGGTTGGGCGGCCTGATTGGCGTGGTCGTGGCCGGCGCCTTGCATGCCGGGCTGATGTTGCTCTACCTCCGGCTGGTGCGCCGGCAGCCCGCCGCCATCTCGGATATCTTCTCCTGTTTTGGCGCCGGGTTCACCCCGCTGATGTTGATCTGGATCGTCAGTCATTTTCTCAGCGGGCTGGGCACCCTGTGCTGTCTGGTGCCGGGCCTGTACCTGAAGGTGATCTGGTCGTTCAGCCTGATCCTCGCCGCCGATCAAGGGTTAGACTTCTGGCCGGCGATGGAACTGAGCCGCCGGGTCGTCTCCCGCCAGCTCTTCAAGATCGCCACCCTGCTCGGCATCGCCTACCTGCCCGTGATCCTCGCCGCCCTCTACAGTGGCTATGAGTCCACAGTCTTCTTCCTCCGCTTGTTTGGCGACACCGTCCCCTTGTGGCACTTGCAGAGCCTGATGGAGCATCGCGTCGAGATCGCCAAATTCGCCGGTAAATTGGAGATGCAGCAACAGTTGGTCTTGTTGCTCAACCTGCCCTTCGCCTACGCCACGCTGCTCACTGCCTATGACACCCTCTTCCCCCGCCGGGAGGCGTAAACCGATGGACAAGCCCACTGCCTGGGCGTGCACCTTGACGAACCTGGTCACCCTGCCTGGCTTGGGCACGGTGGCGGGGGGGCGAACGGTTGGCTATGTCCAGGCCGGGGTCGCCCTGGTCGGTTTTGGGTTGAGCTTGCTCGGGGTGGCGGGCGCCCTCCGGGATTGGCTGCACGACGGCGAACTGCCCCACACGCTGACGCGGAGCCTCGAGGCGGGCTTGCTCGGCATCAGCCTCTACCTTACGGCGTGGCTGTGGGCGCTGGGGAGCAGCCTCGGGTTTCATCGGCAGGCGCGCCAACCGCCCCCGCTCGAACCGCGCGCTTGACCCTGTCC
>JAJXTA010000708.1 GCA_021784265.1 bacterium
CGAACAAGCTCGCCTCAGCCCTCCCCAGGGAAGTTCGTAGGGTGGAGCGTGGGGCCGACCCGAGCGGCGAAGCCGCGAGCGTCCACCCAATGACGGCCAAGACATGAAACAATGGTGGATACCGCTTCGCCCAGTCCACCCCACTTGGCTAGCGGGGGGGCCAGCGGACCGGACGCCGTGTCCCCGGAATCTCCAGCGGCGGGATCAGCGAAATGTGGCAATGAAAGACCTGACCCCACATTCCACTCGTAGGTAGCTTCGAACTCAAGCCAGGTGCTGTTCATGGCGTAGCGGGCGGCTGGATGCAGTCGTTGGTGATGAGGTTGGCGGGGTTGGGGTAGGAGGGGGGAACGCCGGGGGCGGTGACGGGCTGCCCCTGTTCGATGCGGCGGGCGATGGCGAGGTTGAGGGCGAGGATCTGGGCGAGGAGGTCGCCTTTCGCATCGAAGCCGTAGGCGTCAAGGACGGCTGCGTCGAGGGCGGCGTGGGCGTCCTTGAGGGGGTTCTTGCCGGGAAGTTCGAGGGTGCGGTAGAGGGCGCGGAGGCTCGTGCGGTGATAGGCGAGGGCCTCGGCGCGGATGCGGCGGATCTCCCGCCCTGCGGCGGCGATCGCTTCCACCTGAGGGTCGGTAGGGGATTGAGGCCAGGGGAAGGTGTCGAAGACGCTGGGCGGCGTGTAGCGGAAATCCGATTTCAGCTTTGAGCACTTTGTGATGAACCATATCCAGTGTGCGTGGGATTGCAGGATGCCGAAACTGTAGTCATCGGCAAATGTGAAGGCCATCAATTGGCCATCGGGCCTTATCGTCGAGTCCAGGAAACAGAAGATTGGGCGTTTGGTCACACGAGAGCAAACGACAAATCGAGGTAGCTTCTCAATAGCCGAAATCAGCTCGCCCCGATCATAAGACTGCCGCCACCAATAGCGCAGAAACAGTTGGTGGTGAGGTCGGAGTTCCCCGTTCTCGCCCTTCCCCTCCGCGGCCTTCCGAGTCCTATCAGGCAGAACCTGCTCCTGGAGACGCTTAAATGGCTCAGAAAAAGATGATGCCTTCAGTTGGTCCATACCCAGAAAATCAATCACATGGCGCCCTGGTTGCCCCTTGCCAGTAACAAGGTCGCGACCAATCAAGAGCGGATGGATCACCTCAGCGTTGCTGGGATCCATACGGATCAGGTGGTGCGCCTCGCCGGGGGTGAGGACAAAGGCCTCGTGCCCAGTAACTTGCCCTTGAAAGACCCTTTGGGGCCGCGTGTTGCACTCCAAGACTTTCGCCCCCGCTACATCGGCCTGATCCGACAGCGCTGAATTGATGAACGCCACGTCGCGGTAGGCCAACTCGTATTCCTTGCTGGCGGGCCCGGCGCCGTGGCGGCGAGGCTTCTTGGGGCCGGGGTGCGGCTCTGCCTTGGACCAGAGGCGCCGGGTCTTGGGGAGGAGCTTGGGGTCTTGCGTCTTGACCCAGTTCACGATGGAGACGTGGACGTTGGCTTCGCCGGACCAGGGCTGGTTATCCACCGCTTCGATAATCGTCCCGTCCTTCACGACGGCGTCGAGGCCGCCCACGCGGGACTGGTTGTTGCGGACGTTCTGGGTGCCGACGAGGCCCGCCCTTCCCGCTACCGGATCGTCCGCGGTGCAGGGCGGCAGGAGGTCGTGGGCGCGCCGGAACCAATAGACGCAGTAGTCCGCCATGCCGGGCACCTCGGGGAAGGCCCGCCGCACGGCGTTCACGTAGTCGGGCCCGCGCTCGGGCTTGAGGCGCTTGGCGCCCAGGAAGGGCGGATTGCCGATGATGACGTCCGCCTTGGGCCAGGGCGCGGGGTTGCCCTCGGCATCCATGAGCGCGTCCCCCGCGATGAAGTTCGCGTCCAGGTTGTCGAGAGGGAGCGGGCGGTCAACGCTGTGCATCTCGTCTATGGCGAGCTTGCGGGCGATCATCATCGTGACCTTGGCCAGCTCCACGGCGAAGGGATTGATGTCCATCCCGTAGAAGTTCGTCACCTTGACGAATCCCAGGCTGGGCTTCGTGGAGGGCCGCCGCCGGGCCAGTTCGTTCGCCCGCTCCAGCGCGTGCGCTTCCAGCCGCTTCATCTCGCGGTAGGCGAGGTAGAGAAAGTTGCCAGACCCGCAGGCCGGGTCCAAGACCTTAAAGTGCTGCATCCTCCGGATGAGGGCGCCCATTTGGTCGCGGTTCTTCACCGCCGCGATGCGCTCTCGCCATGGGTCCACGATGGTGGGCCCCACGATCTTCATGATGTCTGTGGGATGGGTGAAATGGGCGCCGAAGGCGTGCCGTTCCACTGCCCCGAGGGAGTGTTCGAAGATCGTGCCGAAGATCTCGGGCCGCACCTTGGACCAATTGGAGGTGGAGGCTTCCCTCAGGATGGCTACTTCGTCTTCCGTCAGCTCAATGCGCGCCGGATGGGCGAAGAGGCCGCCGTTGAAGTAGTCCACCCCCTTGAACCGCCCGCCCGGCGTCTTGCCCGGAGTGTTCATCTCGGCGAAGAGGCCGCCCAGCAGGTCGTAGCTTAGGCGCGGCTCCGTGCACTCCTCCAGAAGGCGCGTCACGAGGTAGCGCTCGAGAAGGTCGATGTCCTCGGCGAAGAGGGCCACGAGCATCTGGAGGATGAAGCGCTGCGCCTCCTCCCGGGGCACCTTCCGGATGAGGAGCTTGTTGAAGCACCGGGCCAGCATGTCGGCGGCCTTGCGCGTCACCGCCTCGTGGTCGTTGCCGAAGACGGGCTTCTCGTTCGTGGGAAAGAGGAAGGCGAGCGGACCGTAGCGAACCGGCAGCTCCGCTAGGCTCACCCGATCCACGGGTGTGTCCATCTGGGTTTCGAAGTCGTAAACCCAGAACTCGTCGAAGTTGCACAGGACCACCCACCGCGGCCGCCCAGGCACGAGGCGCGTCCAGTAGTCGAAGGCCTGCCGGTAGTGGCGCTGCAAATCCTCGCCCCGTTTTTTCATCTCAATG
>JAJXTA010000709.1 GCA_021784265.1 bacterium
CGGTTATGCACCGTCTGCGGATCGGCCGCGGTGACCCGTGGGTGGAGCGTGGGCGAAGTGTCCCAGATCGAGAAGATGGTCCGCCTTTCCTGGACCGTGTTGTGCTGGATGCCGCAGTACCCGCCTGCCGGTTCCCCCGGGTGCCAGTTGGCGCCGCAGTAATAGACGCCTGGCTGGGTAGCCAACACCGTGATTTCGCCGTAAAGGCAGGTCGCGTCTCGCCGCCCCTCGAGGTTCCACCACAGGTGCTGGGCCAGCAGGTTCCCGCCGCCCAGCAGGAGACTCAGCAGGGCGATCCAACGGCTGCGCGGTGTCATGGAACGTTGGATGGTGGCGCTCGAACTTGCATTCAGCGGGGTCGCGCGCCGCCACCGCCAGGGCCGGTCATCCCACCTGCGGCGCCGCTGGCTGGTTCAGGGCGCGCTCCAGGCGCGCTCGGCCACCAGCGTCCAGTAGATGGCGGCCTGGACCACGCCGCTGGCGGGCAGAATGGCGATCGCGTAGCCCGGCACCGTCACGCAGGCATCGGTGACGGGCCAACCGGGATCGAGGTAACAGATGTTGGTTGCCGGCTCGGGTGGCTGGACCGGACGCACGGTGCAATAGACCACTTTGGTGGCCGTGCCCTCGAGTTGGGAGAGCAACGGCGCGGGGGCGAATTGGTAGCCCAGATACAGCAGAAACGCCGGCGAGTCGGTTGGCAGGGTCCAACCCGGCTTCACCTCCGGTGGGGCCTCGGCCAGGGCGCTAAACGTGGGTGCCCGTGAGTCCTGCGCATGCCGAGGGAACATGTGGCCGGTGAACAACGTCAGGCTCGATCCCTTTGACGCGTCGCGCCACCAAGCCGCCGCCTGCCGAAGCTTTGGTCCTTGCGTTCGCTCGAGCGTGGCCAGCATCCCGTCGAGTTGTTCGAGGTAGGCCTTGCCCAGTACTCCGGACGCGATGGGGGTAATGGTAAGATCATCGTGGAACTTCTTGCCTTGATACTTCTTGGCCCAGTCGATGCCGCCTGGCAGGCCGTAGCTCTGGTAAAGGACTGGCATCCGGCCCCGCCGCGTGCTGGCGGCGACGAATTCGCCGGTCCAGGCCCAGAGCGCGGCTATGTTGGCCACGCTATCCACCGGACAGCGGCCTTGGAACAGCCCGGCCCGGGAGGCGAAGGTAACCACGACCACGCCTTGAGTTTGCCACTCCGCCGACCGGTGCGCCTCGTCGCCAGTGAGTTGGCCTGGGACAGCCTCGAGCACGATGTCGCTGCGCCCGGGCGATCGCTGGCCCAACGGCGTGCTGGCCATCAAGCCGCCGGCCCGCCCGCAGGCCTCCGTGATGAAGTCGGCCTGTCGCCCCGTGACCCACAGGGTGCCGCCATGGGCAAAGGCCGCCGCCGCCCGCTCCGCCGAATGGCTCAACCGGGGCAGGTCCGCGCCCGTCTGCGCCAACGTCTCCCGCAGGCGCGCCAGATAGTCCTCGGCCGACCCTGCCGTGGCGCCGACCAAGGTGCAGCAAAGCGCGAGCGTGACCCAGCGGACGATGCGGTGCATCCCTCTGCATACCGTGTCGCCCTCGCTGCGGTCAAGCGGCGGCGGTGCGCCGGCTCGAGCGTTGTCACTGCGGGCGGTTCGCGTGCCGGTGGGGACGCGGACGCGGTTGCCGCCTTGGCCGGGGCTGGAGCCGCCGGTGAGGAGCGGCACTTGACGCCCTGCCGGGGTTGCCACACAGTGACAGCATGGATCAACGATACGCGCCGGCCTTGCGCCAACCCCAGGAGGGTCTGCCGGCCCCGCCCCCGGCCTTGTATGGCGAGGGTGCCCTCCCCGGTGACTTTGGGCCGCGCGCCGGCCGCCGAGCGATGGGGCGTCGGAAGGAATCCGCCGGCCCCGGTCGCACGTGGCCGCGTTGGTTTGGCTTGGTGCTCTTAGCGATGCTGAGCGGCTGCGCCGGGTTGGACTTCTATGACGGTGGTGGGTGGGGGTGGTATGGACCCGAGTACGATAATTACATCGGGCCCGGCTATTACGGCGGGATCTGGGGGCCGGATGTTTATGCGTTCCGGCATGACGAGCACGGCGGCTTCGATCGCGATTTCGGCCGGCGTGGGTTCATGAGCCGGATGGCGGGGCCGGGCTTCCATGGCGGCGGCTTTGGACGCGGCGGGGGCTTTCACGGAGGCTTTCATGGCGGCGGTGGGTTTCACGGTGGTGGCGGTTTTCACGGCGGCGGTCGTGGCCGCTGATGATCCAACGAGGCAGGCTTATGAACTGGAGCGTTTCCATATCTTCCGCCACCGGGACCCTGGTCCTGGCGTTGCTCTCTGGGGTTTGTCTCGGCCAGACTCTCGCCAGCGGTCCGCAACGCACGTTTGCGTCCGCCGCCGAAGCGGCTGCGGCGTTGCTGCAGGCGGCCAAAATGCATGACCGCCAGGCGATGGGGCAACTCTTCGGCCCGGAGGTCACCAATCTCATTACCGGCGACGCCGTCTTGGACGAGCGGCATTTCGACGAGTTCGCCTCGGATTTGGCCCGGCGGTGCGACCCGGTGCCGCAAGGGCAGGACCAGATCCGGCTGGAAGTCGGGCCCGAGTCATGGCCGTTCCCAATCCCGCTGGTCCGAACCAACGGGGCTTGGGTGTTCGACACCGTGGCGGGGGAGGAGGAGATCATCAACCGCCATGTCGGCCGCGATGAGTTCTACGCGATTGGCGTGTGCCGCGCTTACGTGAAGGCGCAGGGCGAATACGCCCGGCGCTTCGCCAACGGCAGTGGGACACCGCGCTACGCCCTCCGGCTCAAGAGTCGGGCGGGGCAGCGGGACGGCTTGTATTGGCCCGCGGCGTCCGGCGAGGCGAAGAGCCCGTTGTCGGTGTTCGTCGCGTAAGCGTCGCTGGAGGGATACAATTGGCGCCACGGCAAAGGCCCGCGCTCGTTCCACGGTTACTTCTTCAAGATCCTCACCGAGCAGGGCGCCGCGGCGCCCGGCGG
>JAJXTA010000710.1 GCA_021784265.1 bacterium
CGACCGGCGGAGATGGCCAAGCGGCCCCAATCCACTTCGGTACCGGCGACCCAGAGCCGAGCGATCTGGCCCAATTTCCCGGCGTCCGCCAGCGCCCGCAAGTAGGCGGCGGTCTCCGCGCCGGGCCCGAGCCCGGCCGCGGTGCCAGGGGCCGATGCCAGCCCTGCGGCGGTGGTGGTTGTCACCGCCGCACCCTTCTGAAGAAACTGAGCCAACTGCTGGCGGAGTTCGGCCAACGACCGGCAGACAAAAGCGACGCGCGCCGACATCGCCTTACGCCCCTGCTGCAGCGTGAATGCCACATCCGGCAAGGTGACCTGGGATGCCGTCCCCGCGGGGCTCGAGGCGGACTCGCCGTTCCCGCTCGCGGCCGGGTGTTGCTCACTGGAGCGTTGTTCGAGGAATCTCGCCAAGTTGCTCGCGCTGACCATGAGACGTTCCTCGTTCTTGGCCGACAAGGGGACAATCTCGGGCTTGCCTACGGTCTCCTCCGCTTCCGGGGAACGGGCGGGGCGGAGAAACTCCTCGACAATCAGGTGGGCATTGGCGCCGCCGGCGCCAAAGGAGCTAATCGCGGCAAGGTGCGGCGCGCCGCCGCCGCCGTTGCCACGGGGAACCGCTTGGTCCCATTCCATCACCGCGCGCACCAACCGGAAAGGAGAACGGTCAAAATCGATATTCGGGTTGGGCCGATCACAATGGAGCGTGGGCACGAGCCGGTGGTGCTGGAACTGCAAGAGTACTTTGGTCAACGCCGCGATCCCGGCAGCGGACTCCAGATGCCCGATGTTGGATTTGACCGAGCCCAGCGGACAGGAATGGGGGAGCCAGTGTTCGCCCCAGACCTTGAGCAGGCCGGCGATTTCGATGGGGTCGCCGAGGACGGTGCCGGTGCCGTGAGCTTCGACGTAACTGATCTGGTCCGGGCGGAGGCCCGCGCGGTCGAAGGCGCGTTGGACGAGATGCGCCTGGGCGTTGGGGTTCGGGACGGTGTAGCCGCTGGTTTTGCCGCCGTGATTCACACTCGAACCGCGGATCACCCCGTAGATGTGGTCGCCGTGGGCCCGGGCGGCGGCCAACGGCTTGAGGAGCACCGCCCCAACCCCTTCGCCGGGCACGTAACCGTCACCGCCCGCACCGAAACTACGACAACGCCCGTCCGTCGAGGCGAACCGGCCTTGACTAAGGCCCAGATACTTATAGGGGTGCAGGCTGAGATTGACGCCGCCGGCCAGGGCCGCCTGGCACTCACCTCGGCGCAGGCTCTCGCAGGCCAGATGAATCGCATAGAGCGAGGAGGAACAGGCGGTATCAACGGCCAAACTCGGTCCCTGAAAATCGAAGGAATAGGAGACCCGGTTGGCAATCGACCAATAGGAGGAGTTGGGTACGACGGGGTTGCCGCGGAGCTGCTCCTCGGGCCCATAGAGTTGGTAGGTGCCGAACATCACGCCCACGAACACCCCCACCTCGCGGCCGCCGTCACGCCGGAGCGGGGCGGTCAGCGTGTCCGGGGTGTAGCCCGCATCCTCGAGCGTGGCCCAGCAGGTCTCCAAGAAAAGTCGTTCCTGCGGATCCATGTAATCCGCTTCCCGCGGGGCGATGCTGAAGAAGAGCGGGTCGAACTTATCCACGTCGTCGAGGAATCCGCCCCACTTGAGATAGCTCTTGCCCGGCCGGTTCTTGTCGGGGTCAAAGAAACCGCGCAGTTCCCATCGCGTGGCTGGGACCTCGGTGATGCAATCCCGTCCTTCGAGCAGGTTCCGCCAGAAGGTGTCCAGGTCGGGCGCCATCGGGTAGCGCCCGCTGAGGCCGACGATGGCGATGGCTTCGTCGAGGGCGGGGCGCGTGGCCGGCGCGCCTTGGGCCGTCGAAGCCTCGTGCTCTCTGGCCGGGGTTCGCTGCGCTGGCGCGGGACCGAGAGTTGGCGTGGGGGTGGCGGGCGGCCCGTCCTTCACGAGGTCGGTCGGTGCCGCGAAGGCGCCCGGGTAGCGGGCGGCCAAGAACTCCGCCAGGCTGCCGACACTGGGATGCTCGTAGAACAGCGTCTTTGGAATCGGCCCCAGCCGCTGCTCGAGCAGGGCGTTGAGCCTCAGGATCGAGATCGAAGTGATGCCAAGCTGATCGAAGCCGGCCGTTTCAGTCACGCGGTCGGCCGCCATCTTCAGGGTCTCGGCGAGCAGGCTCTGGAGCAGGCCGAGCGCCGCCGAGCGCGCGCCGGTGGTCGGCGGCGTATTCCCGCGAGGCGGACCCGGAGCCGCGCCCGGTTCCTCGAGCTCCGGGCTCGGGCTCGAGGGCAACGGTGGTGGCGCCAACAGCGGGGCGAAGCGCCGCTGGAAGCGCCGTTGGTCGCCGCTCAAAAACGCCACCTGGGTGGCGTCCTGGCGCAACGCGGTCTCCAGGAAACCCAGGCCGGCTTCAAGCTCCAACGGCTCCAGTCCGGTCTCTTCGCGGAGCACGACTTGGGCCTCGTCCGCCAGGGACACTCCGCCGTCGCGCCAGAAGGGCCAATTGATCGTGAGCGTCGTCCCATGCCGTCGTCCGGCCTTCACCTCCTGCTGGCGGGCGTGGGCGAAGGCGTCCAGAAAGGCGTTGGCGAAGGCGTAGCTGGTCTGGCCTGGGTTCCCGAGGATCGAGGCCAGGGAGGAGAAGAGCACGAAAAAGTCGAGTGGGTCTTGCGCGGTCAGGTGATCTAAAAGGACCGCGCCTTTCACCTTGGCGCCCCACACGCCCTCGGCCTCGGCCAGGGAATGACGGGTGAGGTAGGCGTCCTTGGTGGTCCCCGCGAGATGAAAGACGCCGTGGAGGGCGCCGTGCCGCTGACGCGCGAGCGTGAGGGCGCGCGCCAAGCTCGCGGGGCGGGTGACGTCGGTGGCCACATATAGGATCATCCCGCCCGCGGCCTCCAGGCGCGCAACCTGCGCGCGTCGCCGGTCGTCGAGGGCGGTGCGCCCGATCAGAAGCAGCCGCGCTTGAT
>JAJXTA010000711.1 GCA_021784265.1 bacterium
GTCGTCACGGCTCAGTTTAGCGACAATGCGCAACCGGCGCACACCCTCGCGCCCCAGTTCAGCTTTGTGGTGCCCAACTACACGGAGATCCCTCCCAGCGCGCTGCTGCCGCGCTCGGCGGTGGATACCACAAAACAGGGCTTGCTCTGCCGGATTAGCCAGATTGACTCGGGCAGCGGCGCCCTGGTTTTGGCGGCCAACGTCGCCCACGCCGAGGCGCAACTGGCTGGGCAGCTCGTCGATCCCACGACCGGCCAGCCCTATGTCAATATCTCGACCCCGGGGCCGCAGCCCGACGGCAGCTACGTCGTGACCAACATCAACTTCGCCTACGACACGACCACGCCGGAAGGGGCCTTCACCACGGCCAACGGCTACCCGGACGCGGCCTTCCCGGGAGTCACTGGCGGCGACAGCGACAACATAGCCGGTGAGATCGTGACCTACCTCGACCTCAAGGCCGGGTTTTATACCTTCGCCGTCAATGCCACCGACGGTTTTCGCGTCACGGCGGGCGCCAACCCACACGACGCCACGGGGGTAACCCTCGGGCTCTTCGATGGTCGCGGGATCACCTCCGAAACGCAGTTCGGGGTCGCGGTACAGCAGGACGGCATCTACCCGATCCGCATCCTTTTCTATCGCATGACCAAGCTCGCTGATAACGCCGGCGACGCCAGCCTCGAGTTCTACAGCATCGACAACCAGGGCAACAAGATCCTCGTCAACGACCCAAGCAACCCCAACGCGATCAAGGCCTATTGGAAGGGCCCCACCGGTTATCCCAGCTTCCTCAAGTACGCCGGGCCTTCGTCCTTCGTCTCTCCGTTCTCGGACAGCGACGACGTCGGGTTCACCAACGCCAGCGTGATTATCAGCGACGGTTCGAGCAACAAGGTTGATCCTTCCTCGCTGATTTGGACGGTCGATGGTTCGGTGGTCGCGACCAACGGCGCTTACGCCAATGGCTTGACCACCGCCTCCTATACTCCCGCGGGGCTGCAATTGCCCAGAACCGCGCACGCGGCGACCCTGGCCTGGAATGATGTCGGGGGCGGTCACCACACGGCGGCGTGGAATTTCCACCTGCTCCGGAATTACGTCTTGCCGGCGCCGCTCTACTTCGAGGACTTCGAGTCCACCCCCGCGGGGCCCACCCCGAGTGTGCCGACCGGGTGGACGCAGACGAACTTCACGACCTCCCTGACTGCGGGTGACGACCCGACCGACCTGCATTCGGACTTCTACCTGGGCTGGGTGGTGGTCGATGTCTCGTTCGGCATCGCCAAAGACCAGGGCCTGAGCCCGTACTCGCCCCAGACGTTGAATGGCACCAACTTCGACGCCAACGCCAATCCGCTCCTGGTCAACCACTACCTCCGCGCGGAGTCGGATGTCCGCGGTGGGTCGCAAGTTCAATACCTCTACACCAAGCCTTACGACTGCACCGGCAAGACCGGCATCGTCATCGCCTTTGATAGCTCTTATGAGCAGAACCAGAACAACATCGACGGGCTCGAATACACGGTCGATGGCAGCAACTACTACCCCATCTTCTACTGGATGCAGGGAGACAATGACTCCCAGGACCCCGCCAACATCTTCCGGGACGGGCTGGGCAACGTCAATGTGGCCAAGACGCTGGCGGGGGCCATGGGGGCGCATTACACCGACCCGGTCAGCGGGCAAGTGGTCGGGGGCTACTACGGGTTCTTCCTCAAGGCCCCGATTAGTCAGGCCCTGGCGCCGTACATCGAGGGCCGTGTGAACGACGACGGCAGCGAGTCCAAACGCATCGAACTCTACCGCGTGCCCCTGGCCGACAACCAGAAGAACGTCGTCTTCCGCTTCTTCCAGGCCGGCACGGGCAGTTGGTATTGGGCGATTGACAACTGGGGTGTTTATTCCGTTCCGTCGGTCGTGACCACGCCCACCGGGCCGGGACATCTCACGGTCAGCCGGCAAGGTGGCCAGGCCGTTTTCTCCTGGCCCGGCGCCAGCAATGTGCAACTCCAATCGAGCCCGAGCCTGCGCCCGGCCAATTGGACGAACGTGACGGGCACCCTCGGCGGTAGTGGCTATACCAACACGCTGAGTGGGACGGCCTTCTACCGGCTGATTCAGCAGTAACTAACCAGCCCCAACCAGCCGCGCGGCTTCATGGCCGCGCTTCCGCGACAAGCCCGGCCTCTGGCCGGGCTTGTCTTTGCCTGGCCCCAGCGCGGGAGGATGGCCGCCACAAGCCTGGAGGGGGCCCGCCTGCGGAGTCCTCCCACGGTCGCCAACCGCGGGCGAGACCTGGGGTGGCGGCAACGCAGGGGCGCCGCTGCCGCTGGCACCGAGGTTGGCCGCCGCCGTGTTGGGAGCCAACTGGGCCGGGCCGATCGCGCCCGGGGCGATCACCTGGGCCGTGACCGCGCCGGGAGCGAGCTGGTCCGCGGTGATGGCGCCCGCCATGAGTTTTGCGCCGCTGAGAGCGCCATCGGGCTCCGTCGCCGCCACCATGGCGTAGCCGACCGCCGCTACGGGCTCGTCGGGCAGGATCGGGAGGAAATCGTTGGTGCTCTCGCCGAACCAGACGCGCAGGTGAACGGAGGCATTAGTGAACACCGTTGGCGGGACCGGCACCATGTTGGGCAGCGGCGCTGCCTTCCGTCTTGTCATTCCTGACCCCGGCCTACAATGTCGGCCACCAGCGACATGCACTGGATTCACCAGCTTCACCGTAGCCTTCTGCTCCTGGCTCTCCTCCGCGTCGCGCTCGGCGCGGGCCCGGCCCCGACGAACACCGTCCCCGTGGCCAGCGACCCCCGGGGCCTGTATTTCGCGAAGAAGGCCTATACGCCCGAGCCGCTTCGCTCCTTTGCCTCGCTGCGAGGGGCGCTGCCAAACCCGATCTATGACGAACAGCCGGCCTGGGTCCGCATGTATTGGAAAGCCTGGGAACTGGCGTTTCACAACTTCCACACCCCCAC
>JAJXTA010000712.1 GCA_021784265.1 bacterium
GTCAGGGCGTCCAAGCGCGCCTCCGCCACGCGCTGCACGTGCCCGTTGGGCCACCGCACCTCGACCCCGTCCAGGTGCGTCGCGGTCCCGAGCCCGAAGGTCACCGGCAATTCAGATTGCGACAAATAACCGTGCGTCGGCGTCACCACGCGCCATTGGATCTGGTTGCCCACCCGCACTTTGACTTCGGCGCCGATGGCATCCCGGTTCGAGGTGGTGCCCACCAGCTTCAGCCGCAACCAATGGTGGCCAAGCTGTTGGTCGTTGCGCAACAGGATCGGCGGGCCGCCGATCTGCGTCAGCACCACGTCCAGATCACCGTCCCCGTCGATATCCGCGTACGCCGACCCGCGCCCGACGATGGGCTTGAACAGGTCCGGTCCACACTTGGCCGGGGGCACCGCGACAAAGTTGGGGGCGTCGCCGGGGCCGGCGTTCCAAAGGAGTTGGGCGGGCTGAGCGTAGGTCTGCGACTGTTGGACCTTGCTGATTTCGTTCTCGAGGTGGCCGTTGGCGGTGAGCACGTCCAACCGCCCATCCAAGTCGTAATCAAAGAAGAAGAGGCCGAACTTGAGAAACAGGCGGCTGGCCGGCCCGATGCCGCGGGTTGTGGCCTCGTCGGTGAACCGCAACGGGGCCTTCTGGGACATATAGAGGGCGGTCATCTCGTTGGCGAAATTGCCAATCGCGATCCCCAAAATGTCCTGCCGCCCGAACCGGGCGGCGTCGATCCCCATCGCCCCGCGGGTCTGGCCGTAATCGTCGTAAGCCAGGCCGGAGAGGGCGCCGATCTCGCGGAAGGACCCGTTGCGTTCGTTGTGGAACACGTGGTTCTGAACCGTGTCATTAGCGACCACCAGGTCCAGCCAGCCATCGTTGTCCAGATCTACCGGAATCACCCCCAGCGATTTGGCCGCCGGCAGACCGGTCACCGGGTTCCGCACCTGGACCCCGGCCCGGGCGGAGACATCGGTGAAATGGCCGTTCCCGTCGTTGTGGTACAGGATCGGATAGGTGCCGGGAAAGTCCCGCGGCTGCCCGTAGGCGCGCCCGATCCCCGCCAAGCGGAAACCCACCTGCCGGTCGATCTGAGGCGACCATTGGACGTAGTTGCACACGAAAAGGTCCAGTTTCCCGTCGTTGTCGTAGTCGAACCAAGTGCAACCGGTGCTCCAGTCCCGACCCGAGCCCCCCACCCCGGCGGCGGCCGTGACCTCCCGGAAGTGCCCAATGCCCTCGTTGTGGAACAAGCGATTGCCCCCCACCGCGCTGATGAACACGTCTTCCCGCCCGTCGTTGTCGTAATCGCCCACCGCGACGCCCATCCCGTAGAGGCTCACGTCCAACCCGGAACCGGCGGTCACGTCTTGGAACCGGCCCTGGCCCTCGTTGTGGTAGAGGGCCAGCGTGGTTGGTGCCTTGCCCGGGGGAAGATGGCCCGGCCAGTAGGTCGAGTTGACGAAGAGCAGGTCCGGCAAGCCATCGTTGTCATAATCGAAAAAGGCCACCCCCCCGCCCATGGTTTCCGGCAGCAGCTTGTCGCCGTACGCCCCGTTGTTATGCACAAAGGTGATGCCGGCCGTCGCGGTAATGTCCACGAATTTGGCCAGCGGAATCGCCCCCGCGCGAGTCGCGGTCCCCGGGCTGGCGAGGGGCGGCGCCGTTTGAGGCGGCACCGCCGAGCGCTGGTGGCGCGCCCAGTACAGCCCGCCCCCCGCTCCCCCGATCACCACCGCCAGCACCAATAACGACCAGAAAAAGGCCCGCCGAATAATCTGGTCATCCGCCCGCTGTTCCTCGGGCGGCACCGGGGGCTGGGGCACGCGCCGGGGCGGTGCGTGGGACTCATCTGGCGCCCACGGCTGCTTCTTCATCACGGTCGCTCACTCCGGGTAGGGTGGGACCGAAAGCGCCCGAGGTCAACACCCCGCGGGCCGACACCGCCCCCCCGACCGCGACGCCGACCGAGCGCGTGGTTGGGACGGGCTCCACGCCGCCGCTGGCATGATGGCGCGGTGGCGAGCCGAGCGCGCCGCCAGCCTCGGGTGTGGCCCTCGCCGGCTCAGGGTGGGTAGGGGGTGTTGGGATCGATCGGCGCTGAGGTGCGCACCTGGATCCACGGCACGTCCCGCGGCCCAGTCGGGTTGGCGGGAATGTGCAAGGCCAAGCTATCCGGGTCGAGCCACTTCTTGATCTCGGCATGCCCGTCGGCGAATGAAAAGCCACAGGCCCCGTTGTGGTAATTGGCCGGCATATTGCCCCAGACCTGGTGGCGATCCACGAAGACCAGGAAATAACCGTCGTCGATGCTCTCCGGGTGCTCGTCCAGGAACACAAACACCTGGGACGGCGAGGGGCGGATGATGTCGGAGTACTTGCGGTAGGTGAAGTACTTGTTCTGGATGCTGGCGGTGTACCAACTGTTCCCGTTCACATTCCCGTTCATGGACATGCTCCGCACTCGCGGTCCCAGGACCCGGGTGCCCACGCGCGCCACGCTCTTGTCGGCCGGGCACTTGTAAATGCCCACCGATTGGTTGTAGTTCCAGAGCAACCCGTCCGGGGGTTTGAGGAGGTTGACGTTGGTGCCGTCCTGGGGGTTGACGATGAATTGCCCGCCGATCCACCCCACGTAGCTCGCCCCGTCCCCGTTGGGCACCAGCAGGTCCTGATAGTCCTGCGCGTACATGTACCAGGCCAACTGGAGCTGCTTCATGTTGTTCATACACGCAACCCCTTGGGCCTTGCTCTTGGCCTTGGAGAGCGCCGGCAACAACATCGAGGCCAAAATGGCGATGATCGCGATGACGACCAACAGCTCGATGAGGGTAAAACCCCGGCGCCGCGGCCCGCCGCGGCGCCGGGACCAAACCGGCGAGGCGCTCGCCGGAAGCCTCTGGCAGCGCCACCTCATTTCACCAGCCGGTAGAACTTGGCCGCGCCCGTCGGGGTCACGACCGCGACGTTCTGCGGG
>JAJXTA010000713.1 GCA_021784265.1 bacterium
TGGACCTCGCCGACGCGCTGGAACGATTGCCGCTCGCCGAGCGCGCGGCGGTGGTGCTCTGCTGTCAATACGGTCTGACCCACGAGGAAGCTGCCCAGGCGCTGGACTGCCCGCTCGGCACGGTTAAGACGAACATCCTGCGCGGCCGCGAGAAACTCCGCTACTGGTTGACCCGATGAATGAGCCCGAACGCAACCCGCTCGAGCCCCTCGACCCGCTGGATGCCCTCCTGCAAGCGTCCCGCCCCACGCTGGCGGACGAGGGCTTCACCAACCGGGTACTGCTGGCGCTGCCACCCCGGCGCCGGCGGGTGCCGCTCCGCTTGGCGCTGCTGACCACCGCACTGGTAGGAGCCACCGTCCTGCTCGTCCTGCAGGGCCACGCCCTCATCGGTCGCCTCCCGAGCTTGGCGCAACAAGCACACCAGGGCGATCTGGCTGCCCTGCTGCCGCTGCTCCCGGTCCTCGGGGCGCTTGGCTCCTTGGGCTGGGCGCTGGCCGCGGTGGCGCTCGAGGACGATTGGGCCTGATCCCCCCCTCGGGCGAGCCTTGCCACGGGAGCTGGTTCCGCCGTTTCTCGCGGCGGTGGCAGCAGCGCACCCGTTTATTCCCTCGCCGCGTCAAGGCCCGGCGGAAGTGCCGGCGCGGGAGCCGATTGACCCGCTCATCTCGCCCCACTGAGCGAGGAGGAGACAAAGCGAGGGTTGGACGGTATTTGTCCCACCGGTATGGTAATATGAGCGCATGAACAACGCATTCCCGCTAGAGTCGCGGCGGGCTTTTCTGGGCCGGTTCCTCAAGACCCCCCTCCTGCCCGCCGCCATCTGGGCCGGCTGCCAGGGGGCCTCCGCCGCCGGAGCCCGATTGGTCCGGTTAAATGACTTCGCCATCGCCGGCTTCCGCTACTATGAAGGGGCGCGCGAGCTGCCGCGGTTGACGCCGGGCCGGCGGCTAACCTTGCGCCCGGAACCGGCCAACCGGTTTGACCGGTTCGCGATCGAGATTCTGCACGGCCCGGCCAAGCTTGGCTACGTTCCCCGCGCCTGCAACCAGCACCTCAGCCGTCTGCTCGAGGCCGGGGTGCCGCTGGTGTGCCAAGTGGTGCGCACCGACCCCCAGGCGCCGCCCTGGCAGGCGGTCGCAGTGGTGGTCAGTCTGGTCCAAGCCACCGCGTGAGCTGTCCGCCCCCCCGGCGGGCGGCGCCGCATCCGGGCCTCGTCAGCGGGTCCAGGCGCAGTGGACGACGGTCCTCGCCGGCCCGCCGCCCTCGGCGCCGGGGTTAGCGGGCCGGCGCCGCCCAACTCAACCGCTCGGCCACGCCGGGCAGCTTGGGGAAGGGCGCATGCGGCTCGGTCTGATACCAATAAGCCACGCTGTAGTAATAATTGCCGCTCTTGAACGGCGGCTGGCCGTTGCCTTGTTCGATGAGGAACCGCAGGGATTTGAGGAACTCCACCGGGTCAGGCACATGCCAGCGGTAGGCGGTAACGTAGGGCTCCTCGAGCAGCGTCACCCCGAAATACGGAAAACAACCCGGGCGCAGTCCGTAGGACTCGCAGAAGTAATCCTCCGAGCCCGTGCCGTGCATGGCCTCCTTGCCGTCGATCCACACGATCTCGTCCCCCTCGCCCCACCAGCCGCCGTCGTTGTTCTTGACGCTCAGGACGCAGCCGACGAGCTGGCCGCGCCCCCGGGCGTCGAGGATCAGGTAGGGGCCGGGCGCCGGTGGTGTGCCTTGCCGGTACTGGGCATGGAAATAGCCCTGGTTCTTCGGCAAATGGCGGTACGAACGGTAGTTGACCTCAAACCAGTGCTGGCTCGGCTGCCGCCCTTCGTTGGTGAGCGTCACCCGGGCCGACCGGGCGAAAGGCATCGGGATATAACAATTGCGCGCCGCGCCGTAAGCGGCCGGATCGGTGAGCTTGCCGGGCCGCTGATCGATACAGATGAGGGCCGAATCGACCTTCTCGCTAAACCCAAAACCGACCGCGAAGAAATCCCCGATGGGCACCTCGACACTCGGCTCGGATTCGCCATCCCAGTAGATGCGCAGGACGTGAAGCTGGAGGTGATGAGGCTCCCGGCTGGTGATGTTGTCGCGGAAATGGACGATGCAGCCCGGGCCGTGGATGTCCGCCAGGACGAGCGTTTGCCCCGGCTGGAGCCAGCGCCAATCCTCGTTGCCACCCTTGGGGTCGGCGGAGGTCAACCGGTGCGAGGTAAAATCCTGGAGGACCGGCAGGCCCTCCAGCGCCGGCGCCTGCCCCTGCAACGGGGCGACGGTGGCCAACGCCAACATCAAACCGGCGCCCAAAGCGCCCCACCTAACCTCCTGGGTGCGCGCACCCGCTCCCGCGCCGCAAGGAACAGCGGGACCCGGTGCGAGATGCTCGGGTTCGGTCATGGCAAGGTGTGTTGTGTGGCCCGACCATCTCTCGGCATGCGGCGGGCGGGCAAGGAGATTCTCCGCTGTCCCCCGAAGGAATTCACGCAACGCGTGGAAGGTGCGGGTGCCGGACGTTGGCCAAGCCGCGTTCCCGAGTTGTAAATCGCCCCGAGAGTACTTGCCCATCGCCCGGTCCACCGCTCACTCACGGTCGCGGCGCTGCGGGGAGCGCCAGCGTAAACACGCTCGCTTCCACCCACAGGCCTCGCGCCCCCGACCCGTTGGCCTAACGGGCTGAGGCAGGGACGGCGGGCCGGGCGGAGATTTCCAACATCCGCTCGATGGGCCGGCGGGCGCGCTGGATGAGGTCCGGGGACAACTCGACGCGCGGCTCCAGGTCCACCATGCAGTCGTAAAGTTTCTCGAGCGTGTTCAGCTTCATGTAACGGCACTCATTGCACCGGCACTGAGCCGTGGGCGCGGGAATGAAGCGCTTGCCGGGGCATTCCTTTTGCAGCCGGTGCAGCATCCCGGCTTCGGTGGCGATGATGATCGTCGGGGCCGCGCTTTGCCGACAGTAG
>JAJXTA010000714.1 GCA_021784265.1 bacterium
ATATCCACCTCAACCCGAAGGCGCGGTGCAAAGGATAGAGCGCCATCAGGGTAATCGCCGTGGTGCAGTTCGGGTTGGCGATGATGCCCCGATGGAGTTTCACGTCCGCGGGATTGATCTCGGGGATGACCAGAGGCACCGCGTCGTCCATGCGGAAGGCGCTCGAGTTGTCGATGACCACGCAGCCGGCCCGGGCGGCCGGGGCGGCGAACTCTTTGGAGATGCCGCTGCCGGCGCTGAACAGGGCGATCTCGACGCCTCGGAACGAGTCCGGGCCGAGGTCCTGTACGGGATGCTCCTGGCCGCGGAAGGGGAGGCGTTTGCCCACCGAGCGGCTCGAGGCGAGCAGCGTCAACTTCCCTACGGGGAACTTGCGCTTCTCGAGGGTCTTGATCATCTCGATGCCTACGGCGCCCGTGGCACCGACCACTGCGACATTTGGCTGCCGGTTCATAAACGGTCGGTTATTATATCCCGCGCGGCCGGCCTGTCAAACCCCGGAGACAAGTGCCGGGGCCACCCCGGCCACCCTTGGGTAACGGTTACTCTTGGCGCACGGGGCCCGACGCCCGCCCGCCCGGCGGGCTGACGGCAAACAAAAGCGCCCGCGGAAGCAAGCCTCCGCAGGCGCCAGCGGTACGGGATGGAGTCAGGCAACCAGCCGACCCGTCGTCCCGGTGCGGTTTAGATGGTGTGACCCAGCGTCGGTCCCAGCGAGCAGCTCGGCGAGACCCCCACGACGTTGTAGCTGTAAGTGCCGTTGGCCGGGCACCCCGGACCCACGCTGTTCTTGAGGTAACCGTTGATGGCGTTGTCGTCATCCGGCGCCCCGCTGGTCAGCTTCTGCTCCAAGGCCCATTGTTCTTTGGCGCCGTCAATCTGTTTGAGGTTGGCGATGCACGCGTTCTTCTGGGCGGTTTCGCGGGCTTTGACGAAGTTGGGAATCGCAATCGCCGCCAAGAGGCCGATGATGGCCACGACGATCATGATTTCCACCAGCGTGAACCCGGATTTACGCGAGGTTTTGATCTGCATAACTTGCCTTTTTGTTTGGTTCACCGACATGCGGCGTGAACTCGGCAAGCGGCGGGTTATTACGAGTACGAAGGTTGGTGTTCACAAATTGCCGCCTGCCAACCGCAGGACGATGGAACAGCAAGTAGTCTGCCAGGTTCAGAAGCGCAAGTCAAATCCCTTCGCCGAGGCCTTCCAGCCTCGGCATCCTGCCTCCTAACTATCGCGCCGCACGTGGTTTGCACCGCGGGGCAGAGCTCCGGGCCGCGGCGAGCCTCAGCTCCCGGACCAACGCCTCACTCTGTCCAGCGCTCGGACACCCCTGGGCGCTCCTTGCCCACGAATGAGACTGGCGGCCCGGCCGCCCGGCCCTGCTCCCCGCGCCGCCGCCTCCGCCGCCGGGTGCGCGCCAGCCCCGCTCAGGCCGGCGGGGTTCCTGGTGCGCTCGCACCCAGCAGTTGCCGCAACACAAACGGCAGGATGCCCCCGTGCCGGTAGTAATCAATCTCGATGGGGGTATCGATGCGGCAGGTGACGGGCACGGTCTGCTGGGTGCCATCGGCGCGGTGGACCTGGAGGTGGAGGTCCTGGCGCGGGTGCAGGGTTGGTCCCAGCCCCACGACGTCGTAGGTCTCGCTCCCCTCGAGGCGCAGGGTTTGGGCACTGGTCCCTTCCTTGAACTGAAGGGGCAACACCCCCATGCCTACCAGGTTCGAGCGATGGATGCGCTCGAAACTGGCGGCCACCACCGCCCGGACACCGAGGAGGCGGGCGCCTTTGGCGGCCCAATCGCGGGAGCTGCCCGTGCCGTATTCCTGGCCTGCCAGCACGACCAGCGGCACCCCGGCTTGGGCGTAACGCATGGCGGCGTCGTAGATGCTGAGGGGCTCCGCCGCCGGGCTTGGCTCGCCCGGCCGCCCATAGTAGCGCGTCACGCCTCCCTCGACGCCCGGGACCATGAGGTTCTTGATTCGCACGTTGGCGAAGGTACCGCGGGTCATGATGCGGTCGTTGCCACGGCGGGAGCCGTAGGAGTTGAAGTCCTCGAAGGCCACGCGGTGGTCCACGAGGAATTTGCCGGCCGGCGAGGCCTTCTTGATGGCGCCGGCGGGCGAGATGTGGTCGGTGGTCACACTGTCGCCGAAGATCCCCAGGGCTCGCGCGCCGCGGATCGGCGTCAGCGCCTCCGGGGCCAGTTGGAACGGGGTGAAGAAGGGCGGTTCCTGAATGTAGGTGCTCTGCGGATCCCAAGTATAGACCTTGCCGGTGGTGGTGGGGATCTCGTTCCACCTCGGGTTTTGGCTGGCGAAGTCACGGTAGAGCGAGCGGAAGACCTCCGGTTTCAGGGCGGCCTGCATCCGGGCGCGGACTTCCGCCAGGGTGGGCCAGAGCTCTTTGAGATAGACGGGCTGACCGTCGCGGCCCGTGCCCAGCGGCTCGCTCTCCAGGTCGATGTCCACCCGCCCGGCCAGGGCAAACGCCACCACCAATGGGGGCGACATGAGGAAATTGGCCTTGATGTTCTGGTGGATGCGCGCCTCGAAGTTGCGGTTGCCGGAGAGCACTGCCGCCGCCACCAGATCGGCCTTGCTCACCGCGTCTTCGATCCAGGGCGCCAAGGGACCGGAGTTGCCGATGCAGGTGGTGCAGCCGTAGCCGACCAAATGGAAGCCGAGCTGGTCCAAGTACGGCTGGAGGCCGGTCTGGGTCAGATAATCGCTCACCACCCGCGAACCGGGGGCCAGCGAGGTCTTGACCGCCGGGTTCACCCGCAGGCCGCGCTCGACGGCCTTCTGGGCCAGCAGGCCGGCGGCCAGCATCACGCTGGGGTTGCTGGTGTTGGTGCAACTGGTGATGGCCGCGATGAGCACGCTGCCGTGATGCAGCTCGGCGGTCAGCGCCCCCGCCGCGGCCCCCGCCCGCGCCTGGACCCGGCGGGCGGTTTC
>JAJXTA010000715.1 GCA_021784265.1 bacterium
ATCTCCCAGTCCGGGCTGCCCGCGAGGAAGTCCAGAAAATCGCGCATCTCCTCGGCGTGCCGCACGGCGTTGTCCGCCGCCAAGACGGCCCCCGGTTTGAGCCGGGGTGCGATCAGTTGGTAATATTTCAGGTACTCCGCTTTTCGGGCATCCAGAAACACGAAGTCGTACTCGCCCTGCAACCGGGCCAGCTCGACCAGGGCGTCGCCTTCGATGACGCGGACGACCTGCTCGAGGCCGAACTGCTTGAGGTTCGCGCGGGTCGTCTGGGCCATTTTCGGGTCCACCTCGATCGTGTCCAAGTGCCCGCCGACCCGCTCGAACGCCAAGCCCATGTTCAGCGCGCCGAAACCGGTCGCGCTCCCGACCTCCAGTCCCCGCTTGGCTTGGCGGCTCTGCACGAGGATGCGCAACAACATCGCGTCGCCTGGGGTGGTGTTGAGGGTGAGGCGCTCGAAGGCGCGGAGCGCCGCCTCCCGCGGGTTGGCCGGATGACTCAGTTCGGCGAAGGGCGCATTCATGGGAGCGGGCCAGACGGCCGACTAGGCGTGGCTGGCATGGGCGGGTTACTTGAGGCCCTGGAGGAGGGTCTCGGCGCGTTGCTTGGTGGCGTCGCGTTGGGATTTCTCGACCACGGCTTGGAGGGCTCGCTGCCGTTGCTCCTTCGCGATGCCGGGCCGGTCCTTCCCGGCGAGGTTAACGAGGGCGGCGCAGGCGTCTTCGGCGATGGCGGCGTCGCTGGTGGCGGTCTCGAGCAGCTCGAGCGCGCCGGCGGTCGGGAGGTTAGCCACGGCCGCCAAGGCCAACCGCTTCTCCTCGGGCCGCTGCAGCACCGGCAACAGCTCCTTGACCTTCGCCACGCGCTCCTCGTTGCTCAACTTCTTGTCTTCACGGACGAATTGCAGGTAACCGCGCACCCCGAGCACCTGGTAGGAGAGCTTCTTGCCGGACTTAGCCAGGGCGAGCAACGGCTCCGCCACCCCGGCATCCTCCGGCCAACTGTTCGGCCAAGTGGACAAGGTGCGTACGGCCTCATCCTGGACCGTTTCCTCTTTGTCCTCGAGGCCGGCGCGCACCGCCGCCAGCGCTTCCGGCCCACCCGCGCTCGCCAGGGCGTGCAACCCGATGGTGCGCAGCGCCGGCTCCTCGCTCCGCATCAGGGGGAGCAAGGCCGGGACGCAACTCGCCCCGCACCGGCCGCTGAGGGCCAAGAGCGCCTTCTCCAGATCGGCTCGGTCCTGGTTGTTCGCGGTCTTCTGTAACAGCTTGACCAAGTCCGCCGCCTGTTCGCTGTGGCCCAGGGTGCCGAGGGTCGCCACCGCCGCGCCGCGCACCCCGGCGTCGCTGTCCTCGGCTGCCGCGGCCAGGAGCGGTAATGCCCCCTCGAGCCGGCGTTGGCCGGCCAGCGCGATCAAGACTTCGCGGGTCTTGCCCGTGGCTTGGCCCAGCCGCGTCTGGAGGTCCGCGTCCACTTCGGCCCCGGGCAGTTGCGCCAGGGTGCTAATCGCCGCCTGTGCCAGTTCGGTATCCGGGCCGGTGGCCGCCTCGATCAGGGCGGGAACGCACGACCCGTTGCCCAGCCGGGCGAGCGCGCCGACGGCCGCAATCCGCAGACTCGCGGGGCCGCTTTGGGCCGCGTGCAACACCGCGGGCAGCACCGCGTCATCCTGGCGGTCCGCCAAGGCCAGCAGCAACGGGGTCTGCCGCGGTGAATCCGTCCGCCCCAGTTCGGCGGCCAGCGCCTCGGTCACGTCGCGGCCCGGCAACTCGCGGGCCGTCCGGAGGCCGATCCCGAAGCGGGCCTTATCCGTCGAGCGCAATTGTTCCAACAAGAGGGGCAGACCCGCCGAGCCGCGAGCCAAGATCGCCCCACGGATACCCTCCAGGAGGCGCTCCTTGGGCACCTCCGCGCCGCGCACGGTGTCGTAGAGCCGCGTCGCGGTGGCGGCGTCGCCCTGCGCGAGCGCCTGTTCGGCCGCTAGCACGCAGCCCTGCGCGACGGCCGCGCGGACTTCCCCGGCGGGGGCGCTCGCCAACGCCGCCTCGAGGGCGGCAATCGCCGGGCTCCCCCCGATGCGACCCAGGGCGACCGCGGCAGCGGCGGCCACCGCCGCCTCGGGGTCTTTGAGCTTGGCTGCCAACCCGTCCACGGCCTTGGCCTCGCGGCGGTAGGCGATGGAGTTAATCACTCCCACCAACAGGTTACCCTGCAGCTTGCCCAACGCCTCGCGCAAGGCGGCGTCCGGGGCGTCGCCGGGAATGGCCTCGAGGGCGATGCGCGCCCAGGATGCCAAGTGCGGGTCAGCCAGCAGCGGGGCAAGGGCGGGCACCGCCTCGGCCGTTCCATAGATCACCAGGCGCTTGCAGGTGATCGCCTTCTCTTGCGGTGGGGCGTCGGACTGGAGCACGTGGATCAGCTCGCGTTGCTTGGCCGCTAAAGTCTCGGCGTCCTCGATGGGTCCCGCCGCCGCGGGACGGGGCGCGAGCAGCAGCGCGAGCAAGGCCACCCAGCCCGTCCATCCGCCAACCAACCGTTTCATGAGCCGCATAGTCATCCTTTCAATACAAGCGAAGATTCGAAAACACATTCACGAAAGCCGCCACGGTTCGCGCAGCGCCTCGGACCGGAGGCGGTTGGCCTGGTCGTCGCCGATGAATTCGTTCTTCACCGGGTCGTAGTGAACCTTGCGGCCCAAGAGCAGGGCGATGTTGGCCGCGTGACAGGCGATGTGCGAGTGGCAGGCCACGTCCGCATTCGCCCGCGTCTGGCTCCGGGTCTTGACGCAATCCAGGAAGTTGCGCACGTGGAAATCGGCCGGATAGCCGCCGATCTTGGCGTGACGTCCCACGAGAAGGTCTGGCGAGCTGGCCATGCAGTCGCCGTCATCCGCGGTTTCGATCCAGCCCCGGTCGCCCTCGAACCGCACCGGACACGATCCCAACGGCAGCCAGC
>JAJXTA010000716.1 GCA_021784265.1 bacterium
TGGAGGTTGCGCCGCATCCCGTCCTCGTAGGCCGTCGGGTTCAGCGGGCCCACCTCCAAGGTGTCCAACTCCCCAACCGGCACGCCCGCATCCCGCCCCAACTGCCGGGCGAGCCGATCCGAGAACTGGGGCTCGGTGAAAATCGCCCGGGCGTGGGTGGAACGTAGGATGTCCAGCAGGGCCGTCAGGTGCCGCGGCGACGGTTCCACATCCGGCACGAGCTCGAGGACCCCGACCTGCCTCAACCCATAGCGCCGCACCAGGTAGGGAAAGGCGTCGTGCAAAGTCACGAAGGCCTGCCCACGACACGACGCCAACCCGGCCCGCAACTCGGCGTCTAGCGCGCGGAGCCGGCCCACGTAGCTGGCTGCCCTGCGGGCGTAATCGGCGGCCCGACGCCCGTCCAAGGCCGCCAGTGCCGTCACGAGGTTGCTGACGCCTGCCTGCGCCAGTACCGGATCGAGCCAGGTGTGTGGATTCGGCAGTGGCCCGAGCCGATTCCCCAGACCCACCGGGCGGGCGACGGGCGGCTCTCGTCCCGGGGCTGATGCGTCCGGCGGGAGGAGCCGTGCGCCGAGCCCAGCCGTCAGCTCCACCACCTTGGGACGTCGCGCGGCGGGGATGGCAGCCAGGGCCCGGGGCAACCATCCCTCCAACCCCAGCCCATTAACTACCAACAGATCGGTTCGCTCGATCCGGCGCAAGTCCCCGGGCGTTAGTTGGAAGTCGTGCGGACCAACACCGCTGCCGGTCAAGTTCTCCACGCTGACCGCCTCACCCCCGACGTTCACCGCCCAGCAGTAAGCGGGCAGGAAACTGGTCAGGACTCGCACGGGCTCGTGGGCGGGTGGCACACCACCCGCGGCCGCGACCGAGCCCACAACGGCGACGACCGTGCTCAGCCAACGCCGCCACCACCCAGCGAGGCGGCGGGCGTCCGGCGGGAGCGTCCAGTTGCAAATCATTTGCAGCTACAACTCAAAAAAACAGGGCGCTTCACGCCCTGTCCCTTCCGCCCGCGGTCGGCCGCGCTCACGGTCTTATAACCGCGCGGCCAGCCCGGGTTACTTCATTAACAACATCTGCCGCGCCCGCTTGATCGACCGGGTGAGCAGCCGCTGGTAATGCGCGGGCAGCCCGGTGTACTTGCGCGGCAGAATCCGCCCGGCATCGGTGACAAACTGTTTGAGCAGGTTGACATTGCGATAATCCAGGGCGTCCACGGTGAAATCGATCTTCGGCTTGGGCCGGGGCATCCGACGCTCGACCGTCGTGCCGGGGCGGTTGCGGCTCCCACGCCCGCCGCCGGGCCGATCCAAATTGGTTTTACGCGGCATAAAGACTACTTGATCTCCCGGTGCAAGGTGTGGCGGCGCAAAAACCGGTTGTACTTGCGGAGCTCAACCTTCTCGGTTTGGAGCTTCTTGTTCCGGGTGGTGGTGTAGCGCGAAGGGGGCTTGCCCTCCTTGCGCGCCTCCGTGCATTCGATGGTGACCAATTCGCGGGGCATAAAGCGATGGTTACTCCTTTTCCTTAGCGGGCTTTTCTTCTTCCTCGGCTTCTTCTTCGGCCTCCGGGGCGCCAACGGTGTCCACCGTGCCCAAGGCGCCGAGGCGGCGTTGACGCAGCGCCCCCTCCCGTTCCAACTGCGCCTGAGCCTCGACCGTGAACCGCGTCCAGGGAATGGCGTCGAGCCGGGCGCGCGGGATCGGCTTGCCGGTCAGTTCACAGGTGCCGTAGGTCCCCTTCTGGATGCGCTTCAGCGCCTCCTCGATCTCGTAGATCGCGTCCTGATCGGAGGAGAGCAAACTCAAGGCAAAATCACGGTCGAAGTTGTCGGTGCCTGAGTCGGCCATGTGGAGGCTGTAGCTGTCCATTTCCTCGGCGGACTCCTTGGCCAAGCCACTCATCTGATTCAGCAAGCGCTCCCGCAAATCCAACAGGTTCCGGTGGTATTTCATCCACTCCGGTTTAACCCGGCGCTCATCGAACGCTTGTTCGATCGTCCGCGTCCCCAGAATCGAGGCGGCGGTGGCCGAGCCGGCCGGCCTGGTCTTGACCGGCGCTGGGGTCAGCGGCTTCTTCACGCTTGCGCTATTCTTCTTCGTTGTCACAACAAAATGCCAAACTCACTCGTTCCAGATCCGTCTCTGCTTGAAATCCCACGACGAGACCAGATTTCCTGCTGCATCCCGTCCGAGGGCGCGTGAATGTATCAAAGCCCTCGCAAACTTCCACAAAAATCTTTAGGAAAGTTCGGGTTCCGACTCCCGCGCCCGGGGCTGGGACGGCGGGGACCTTCGGCGCCCGTATCCGGCCCGCCCGCGGTAAAATTTCTTCAATTTATCCTGTTGACAAGACCCGGCTCCAAGATATAAAGTCTGCCCAATGATTTGATTCGGGTAGCGGTACGTTTCTTCAGCGGGGTTCCCCACCCCCACCTCCTTGGCGTCTGCTGCCCGAATCACTTTTTTTGTTCTTTGTGAATTGATGTAACGACGGATTTGATCCGGGTGTCAGGACGTTTCTTCGTGGGTTCCCCACCCCCTCCTCCTTGGCGTCTGATACCCGGATCGTTTTTTGTCGTCGTCTCGCCACCAAAGCCGACCCCGGTCCGCCGTGGTCACTTTCCTGGTTGACGGTGCCACCCTCGGTCTTCTAGTGTGGGGCATCCCGGTGCGGGGGTGTAGCTCAATTGGTTAGAGCGCTGCCCTGTCACGGCAGAGGTTACGGGTTCGAGCCCCGCCACTCCCGCCACCTTTTTCCCCAAGTGACTTTTAGCCAACGGCTTGCCGACTTAACTGCGGTCGCCTACCAGGCGAATTCCCCCCGTTCAACGCTCCAGTCCCGGCCAAAGAAGCCTACCGCCCGAACTCCTTCCGTGCCCTTCGCCAGCATCTCAGGACCGATCACCAGACAGTCGGGGAAACCCGCCCCTGACAAAAACAGC
>JAJXTA010000717.1 GCA_021784265.1 bacterium
ATCGGCAAGGCCAGCGCCGACAGGGCCCTGGATAAGCTGCCCAAATCCGTGCAAGCCCGCATGGTTGAAAAAGCCGTGGCCTTGGCGCTTGATCCGCGCCCGCCGGGTGCCGTGAAATTGGCCGGGACCAGCGGGCTGTGGCGCATTCGAGTCGGCGACTACCGCATGGCTTATCTCATCGACGATCAGCATCGCACCGTGGATATCCGGATCGTGGCCCACCGGCGGGATATCTACCGCGGTCTTTGACCCTCCTCGGAATTGAATGCTGATGCCGATCACCCTTGGGCACCGTTGCGGTGGCGCAGGCGGAGATACGGAGCCAAGCACCGTTTAAGACGGATACGAAGCAACCGGCGGGCGGGCCGGTGGTGGTGGACGTCACGATGACCAACATTGGCCCGGGACCAATCGATTGGTGGTGCGGGGGGCCGGACAAGTGAATGGAGAACTGCTGGCGGGTGATGGCGTGCTTGTCCTTGAGGCCCGCGTAGCCGATATCGGAGCGGCGCACGTTGAAGAGCTTGGCCAGGCGGCGGACGACATCGGTGGTGGTGCGGCCTTCCTTTTGCAGGAAGAGGTAGAGATGCTCGCCCTGGCCGCAGGCTTCGTAGAGGGGGATTTCCTCGACGAGGAAATCACCGGGGCGGAGCTTGATCCGGCCGCCGGTGCCGGGGGTGTCGGCGGTGAGGTAGGCGAGGCTGGCGGTGAGGGCGGGTCGGGGCATGGCGAAGGCTTTCGGTTCAACTGAAGAGGGTGGCAACATTGTAGCCTTTATGCTACAACCGAACGGGTGGCCGATGAGAAGAGCGAAGGCTGGTCATTTTACTGACCGGAGGCGACAAACGACGCCAATCGGCCGATATCCGGAGAGCCAAGGAATTCTGGCGGATGTATTTTGCGGAGAAAAGACATGCCAACGGTTGACTACAAGGAAGAACTTCTGAAACGGCTGGCGGACACCGAATACGCGGCCGGGTACTTGAATGTCGCCCTGGAAGAAGGGGAGGACGTGTTCCTGCTGGCCATGCGGGACGTGGTGGAAGCCAGGGGCGGCGTGGCCAAGTTGGCCAAACGTACGGGGCTGAATCGTGTCACGCTGTATCGCTTGTTATCCAAAAAGGGCAATCCCACGCTGGCGACGCTGGGCACCTTGATGCAGGCGCTGGGATTGGCGATCGGCTGCCGGCCAGCCTCGGCCCGGGGCAAGAAGGCAGCTTGAGGGGAACTGCGCCGGGGGGAGTGCGTTGAAATTGTTGTGCGATGGGGGCCCCACTCACACTTGCCGCGGGAGCATCCGATGTTTTGGCGTACGGGTTGGTGCCTGGTTCTTTGGGCAGTATTGGGCGGCTGGGCGGCCACGGGAAAAGTCGCGCTGACGGTCAAGGCGGATGCGAAGCAACCAGCGGGCGGGCCGGTAGTGGTGGAAGTCACCATGACCAATATCGGCCCGGGGGCGATCAGTTGGTGGTGCGGGGGGCCGGACAAGTATCCGGGGGCCGAGCACTTGGCCGTCAAGGTGCGGTATGGTGAGGAAGCCCCGTGGCACAAGACCGGCGCAACCAACGGGCAATACACGATGGGCTCGGGCCGATCCGGGACGCTCCAACCGGGAGCGGCGATAGTCGTGCCGCTGGCGATACCAGTGGACGGGGCGAAACGAGGAACCGTGCGCTTCAGCATTGAAGCGGGGCCGTGGCAAGCGGCCGAGCCAGCCCACGGGCGCGTGGAACTGGTGACGGATCGTGAAATCGCCGAGCGCCGCCAGGCCCGTGAAATCGCGGCAGTTCGGGCGCACGGGCCGCCGTTCTGGTTGCACCTGGCCGAGCGGTATACCGACAAGGCGGTGCTCGACGCCACGTTGCGGTTAGTGGCGGCGGACGACGGGCTCACGGTCAGTGGCGCGGCGGCTGTGCTGGCCCGGCAGAGGGCATTGCCGGCCGGGGCGGGTGAAGTATTGGCCCGCGCGGTCGGCCGCTGGCTGCCGCGCCGGGCGAAACCACAGTGGGGCGGCCTGCAGGAATACCTGGTCGAGGCGGCGCTGAATACGCAGAGCGAGGTGGCGCGGGCCGCCGTGCTGCAAAGGATGGCCGAAACCACCGACGCGCGGACTTGTGCGCTCATCGTCGACCGGTTGAGCTTGTCGCCGGGCGACAAAGCGTGGTTGCGCCGGGCGAAGGCGGCGATCATCGCGTTACCGCCGGCAGCCACCGCCCACCCGGAGGTGGCGCATCAGAAGGATGCGGCCCTTAAATTCCTGGATTTGCGGATCAGCGGCCGGGCTTGGGTCGGAGAGCCGGGGTCGCCGTTCTTCGGTCACGTTCAATGAGTTGGTCGATAAAAATCCCCGTGTCAGCCCGAGATCGAAAGAGGTGGGTCCGGAGACTTGACCCACCCTCCGAAGACCTGTGGCCGGATCAGAGAGCAGAGAGCAGCGATTGCGATCAGTCTTCGGGGGCGGCGTTACCGACCAGGTGATGGAAGGCGGCGGTGATGCGGCGGGTCACGGGGCCGGGGCGGCCGGTGCCGATCCGGCGGCCATCCACCTGGGTCACGGGGATGACCTCGGCGGCGGTGCCGGTGAGGAACATCTCATCGGCGGTGTAGAGGTCGTGTTTGGTGAGGTCGGCGCGCTCGACCTTCAGCCCCAGTTTGGCGGCCAGGGCCAGGACGGCGTTCATGGTTACGCCCTCGAGGCAGCCGGCGTGCAGGGGGGGGGTGCACACCACCGGGCCATCGACGGGGCTGGGGCGGACGATGAACAGGTTGTCGCCGGTACACTCGGCCACGTAGCCCTGGTGGTTGAGCATGACGGCCTCGGGCTCACCGGCATCGATGGCCTCGATCTTGGCCAGGATGTTGTTGAGGTAGTTCATGCTCTTGATGCGCGGGGACAGGGCCGCGGGGTGGGTGCGCACGGTGGAGGCGGTGACCACGGCCATGCCCTTGT
>JAJXTA010000718.1 GCA_021784265.1 bacterium
TTTGCGCAGGACATTCGCCGACGCCGAGCTCGAAGTGGCCTTCAGCCTGCTCAACTTCGACCTGCTCGAGTACCCGGTGGGCGCCGAGGGGGTGACCCTGCGCGACCGGCGCGGGCTGGAGGCCCTGTTGCGGGAGGTCCTCAGCCGCGTCCGGGAGGGCGCTTACCAAGACCCGACCGTCACCATCCGCCTCAAGCCCGGACACCGGCGGTTGGCCGACCTCGAGAATGCGGCCCGGGTGCGGGAAGAGTTGGAGGAATGGCGCCGCACCCTCGATCGGCTCACGACGACCCTGACCGCGCTGCGCCAGCGCGAGCAGCTCCAAACAGCGTTGGGCCGCAAGAAGGAGGAGCGGGAGCTTAAAGCCAAGCGGCTCTTTCTCTTCGAAGAGTTTCAGAAGGCCAAGGCCGGCGAGGCCCAACTGCGAACCGACTTCCGGGCCGTCGAGAAATCCCTCCAAGACTTGGGGGGCAAGATTGCTCAGGCGGAAAAGCGGATCGAGCAGGCCCGCCGGCGTCAACGCGAGCTGGAAGAGGGGCGGCGCCAGGCCGAGGACGGTTACGCCCGCGTCATGGGGCAGTTCAACCAATGCCGTTTCCCGGAGTTTACCGTGCCCGAGACGCCCTTGGCGGACCTGCCGCCCAGCTTTGAGGCCGCAATCGCCCTCTTCCTGCGCCAGCAGGGCTTGGAGGAGCGGCTGACCCAGGAGGTCGGCGCCCTGCTCCTGGATACGGAACGGGTCTTGGGTGAGGAATACCTCGGGCTGGACGAACGGGAGACAATTCGCAACCTCGAAGCCGAGCTGGACGCCCTCCCGGACAAGGAGCAGGCGCTGGCGAAAGACTGGGACGCCCATCTCCAGGCCCTCAAAGGCGTCTTCGACCAAGTGCTCAAGGAACTCAGCGAGGTCAAGAGCGGCGCCGACCAGCTCAACCGCCAGTTCAAAGCCATCCAGGTCTCCAATATCCGCTCCCTCCGCCTGGACATCCTCGAGCAGAGCGACGTCGTAACCTGGCTCCGGCGGCTGGCTGAGTTCCAGCAGCCCGGCTTGTTTGACGAGGATGTGAAACTCGAAACCACCCTCCGGCATTTCCGCCAGCGGCTCGAGGCCAACCCGGTCATCCGCTACGCCGACCTGTTCACGCTGCGCTTCACGGTGGTGGGCGAGGACGAGGTGGCGCGGCATTACCAGGACTTCAAGCAAATCGAATCGCACGGCACCACCATCACCATCAAGGTCCTGTTCAATCTCCTGGTGCTCAAGAGCCTGTTGCGCAAGGACGACTGTCTGGTGCCGTTTTTCCTGGATGAGATCCAGGCGTTGGACGAGGCCAACCGGCGCGCCATCCTGGCCACGGCCCGGCGGCTGGGCTTCATCGCCATTACCGCGGCCCCCGAGGCCGTGGGCGAGGTGGATAGCCTCTACTATTTGCAACCACGCCGCGGCCGGGTCACCCTCAAGGCCAATCATCGCTTGCGCCTCGTCCCAACCAGCGTCGCCCCTTGAGCCACCCCGCCCACAACGAGGAGAAACTCCGCAAGCTGCGCGAACACGGGCGTTTGGCCCGCTCCGAGTGCGGGGCGGCTTTTTGCGAGCTGGTCCGGCCGCTGGTCGATGCCGGGGTGCTGGCGTGGGAACGCTCCGCCGCCGGGCAGCGGCTGGCCGTGCGCCAGACCGCCCCCCTGCGTGACTTCTGCCGCCAGCAGTTTCCCGGGGAAGTGCCCGCGGGGCGGCACGCTTCGCCCCGGGTCGCGGGCGTGGCGCGGTTCCGGGACTCGAAGGCCCTGGGCGCAACCGGCGCGGAGATCGTGACGCTGCGGGCATGGGAGGATGGCGGGTTAACCTGCCAGGGCCGAGCGGTGGCAGTGGCGCAACCCAGCACCGACCACGGCGTGTTCAGCTTCCTGCTCCGGCCCGACACGCCCTATGCGTTGGCGGGGCGCGTCGCCTTGGTCGAGAACCCGGCGGTGTTCCTCGCCTTCGAGGAACTCGGCACCGGCATTCCGCTGGCGGTACACCTCCACGGGCGGCTGTCGGAGCGCCTGCTCCACTGGCTCGGGGACCTGCCGCACGAGCGCCTGGAGGTGGTCCACTTCGGCGACTATGATCCGGTGGGGTTGGATGACTACCGGCGCTTGGCGGAGGTGTTGGGCGGGCGGGCCAAACTGTATCGGCCGGACAACTTAGCCGACCTCTTCCGGCGCTACGCCAATCCCCGATTGCTCGCCGGCACGCACTCCCAGACGCTCCTGGCCCGCCTGCGGCGGAGTCTCGACCCGGCGATCCAGCAGGTCGCTTCCCTGATCGACACCCATAACGCCGGGCTCGAACAGGAGGCCCTGCTGGCGGACGGCCTCCGGGATTGACAGGCCCACACTCGTGAGACACACTTTGTCTCACGATGAAGACCGCCGCCGTCCGCGCCGGGCTCGGCGCGGCGCGGCGCGGGCCGGTGCGGGGAGCGCGCCCGTTTCCACCGCACGCCGCTGCCCGGCTGTGGCTGGCCGTGTTCATCCTGAGTGTCTCCCCTTTGGTTTTTGGCCCTGGGTTCGCGGCCACCCTGCCGTTCGGCACCACGGTCCAATGGCGCGGGGACCTGAACCGGGCGCGGTTGCAGTTCGAACGGCATAAGACCGGGCATGTGGTGTTCATGGGCGGGTCGATCACCGAGATGGAGGGCTACCGGCCTCGGGTGTGCGCCTGGTTGCGACAGCGGTTCCCTGAGACGCGGTTCCACTTTACCAATGCCGGCATCGCTTCGACCTGCTCGACCACGGGGGCGTTCCGCCTCGAACACGATGTCTTGCGCGAAGGGCCGGTGGACCTCCTGTTCGTCGAGTTCGCGGTCAACGACGACCAAGATGCCCACCACACGCGCGCCGAGTGCATCCGCGGTCTGGAAGGCATCGTCCGTCATGCCCGCCGGCAAAACCCGAGGCTCGACCTCGT
>JAJXTA010000719.1 GCA_021784265.1 bacterium
GGCCACCACCGTCTATGGGTCGATCACCCAGCGGATCACCTCCAAACTGGCGGTCACCGCCGGGGGCCAATGGCAGGGGTCGCAATTCAACGGCGGCTTCGTCAACGGCCAGATGGACAACTTCTACGAGGGCGACGTCACCTTCACTTACTCCCTGCCCAAGGTGTGGAAGCTGGTGGAATGGGATGCCGAAGTCGGCTACGACTACTACCACTACGTCTCGGTGGTGCCGGGCCTGAGCTTCGTCCGGAACGTGGTCTTCGCGGGCTTCCGTGCTGCCCTGTAAGCCCTTTCGTTAACCCCTTCACTCGGGAGGCTGGAGCAGAACATCTAGCCTCCTTTTTTTTCATTTATGGAAACCTCCCGCCCCGCCTCCTCGCCCACGGCTGAAGCCCAGCTCCACTTCCTGGATTACTGGCGGATCATCCGCATCCGCAAAACGGTCATCCTGGCGGTCTTCCTCTTGGTGGTGTTGACCACCACCGCCGTGACCTTCGTCCTGCCGGAGTCGTACGAGAGCATGGTGCGGATCGCGGTCGAAAAAGATGCCACGGATATCGACCCCCTGGGCCGCTCGCAAGGACCGCTGCCCTACGACCCCTACTTCATCGAAAACGAGTTTCAGCGCATCCAGTCCCACTCGATCCTCTACCCCGTGATCGAGCACCTCCACCTCGACACCAAATGGGCCAAACGCTACAACGAGAATGTCCTCCCCGAGCCCGAGGTGTACAAGCTGTTACGGCGCCACCTGGATGTGCGCCAGACCCGCAATACCAGTTTGATCGAAATTCGGGTCTATGACGAGGACAAGGACGAGGCGTCCGCCATCGCCAACGAGATCGCCACGGTGTACCAAGACTCGCGCAAGAGCATGCGCCAGCAGCACTCCAAGGGCGGCATCGATGCCCTGCAATCGCAGTTCAAGACCCAGGACGAGAAGGTCAAAAAACTCCAGGAGGAGGTCGATGGCCTGCGCGTGAGCTTGAAAATCCCCGATTCCATCGCCGACGCCCCCGCGTTCCAATCCTCGTTGGAGCGGGAGACGGCCAGCTCGCTCTCCCAGGACCTGACGCGGGCGAATAGCGAGTACGTCTTCTGGCAAACCAAGTACGAAAAACTCAAAGGATTAAACCGCAGTGATTTGCGCAAGGCCGTCCTCACAGTTGTCCCCAGTGAGGAGCTCCTGCCCAAGCTCTACGATCAGGAGTCTCAGGCCGAGCAGGTCATCGCCGGTTTGCTCAAAGATTTCTCCCCGCAACACCCGGATGTCGTGCGGCGGCAGGCGCTGCTCAATAAGATCAACGAGCAGGTTGAGGCTCGGTTGGATGGGATTCTTGAAGGCTTGGACAACTATGTCACCGCGGCCAAGGCCCGTGTGGACAGCCTGCAGAAACAGGTCCTGGCCGCCCGCGAGGAGGCGGCCGATGCCGCGGCCCGGACGCGGCCCTACTTCGTGGCCAAGCGTCGGCTGGACAACGAGCAGCGCATTCTGGACGCGATTCAGTTGCGCACCCTGCAGGAGCAGGTTGATGCTACGCTGCCGGTCTCTTCGATGGTGGAGATCATCGACAAGGCGGAGCCCGGGTTGCGCCCCGTGCGGCCGAACATCCCCTTGAACATCGCCTTGGGTGTGGTGGTAGGCTTGGTGATGGGGGTGGGCTTAGCCTTCTTCATCGAGTATCTGGACACCAGCGTTAAGACCATCGACGATGTCGAGCGTTCTCTCCAGGCCCCCGTCCTTGGGGTCATCCCGCAGAACGTCGGCTCGCTGCTGGAGGAGGGCCCCGACAGCCCCCATGCCGAGGCCTACCGGGTCTTGCGCACCAATGTCCTGTTCTCGCGCAAGGTGCCCACCGCCAACTCGGTCACCGTGGTCAGCGGCGGGGCCGGGGAAGGCAAATCGACCACTATTTTCAACCTGGCCACCGTTTTCGCCCAAAACGGGCAGCGGGTGCTGGTGGTGGACTCGGACTTGCGCCGCCCCAGCCTGCACAAGTTCCTCAACGTGAGCAACACCATCGGCCTGACCAACTACCTGTTGCGCCAGAATTCCCTGGAGGAAGTGGTGCAGACCACCAAGATCCCCACGATGGATTTCCTGCCCAGCGGCAAGCTGCCCAGCAGCTCGCTGGGCGTGCTCAACTCCGCCCGCATGAAGGAATTCATCAAGGAGGTCAAGAGCCGCTACGATTTTGTCTTCTTCGACTCCCCGCCGATCATGGGCGTGAGCGACGCCTCGGTGCTGGCCAGCGAAGTGGACCTCTCGCTGCTGGTGGTGCAGTACCGCAAGTACCCCCAGGCCATGACCATCCGGGCCAAGCAAATGGTGGAGAAGGTCGGCGGGACCCTCCTGGGTGTGGTGCTCAACAACATCAACATCTCACAGGACTCTTATTACTACTACTACAGCGGCTATTATTACGACTATTATTCCAAGTACGAGGATTCCGACAAGGAAAAGGACAAGGGGGCCAAGAAGAACGGCGACGGCGCCAAGCCGGCGGGCGAGCGGGCCACCAGCATCGAGATCAAACCAAAATATTGATTGCCCTCCGGCCGGTTCCCCGGTTTAGGATTGCGGACATGAACGCGACTTTACGAGCCGTCAAGGCCTGGGTGTCGATGGGAGGGCTGCTGCTGGCGGGCTCCCTGTTGGCCGGATGCGAAAACCAGTTCGGCACTAAGCCGCCGGCCGCCGGCGCCGCCCCCGGTGCGGCGCCGCGCGTGGCGGCGAGCCCGCTGCCGGCCTCCACCGCCCCGGCCCCCGCCAGCCCGGAGAACAGCGCCGATATCCTCCATTCCGGTGACCAGATCACCGTCACGTTCCAGGATGTCCCCAACTACCAGCCGATGGAGATCCGCATCCGGGATGACGGCCAAATCAGCCTGCCGCTGGGCGTCAGCCTTGCCGCCGCGGGCAAGAAGGTGGGGGAACTCGAGAAGGCG
>JAJXTA010000720.1 GCA_021784265.1 bacterium
GACCAGAGCGGGTCGCTGCCACACGTCAGCGAAACCATAGACCAGGGCGTGGTCCGGGTAGCGCGCGAGGGCGGCGGCCACCGGGGCATAGTCGAAGCAGTCCGGGTGGGGCCACGGGAAGGCCTCCAACTCCGCCAGGGATTCCGCCCGAGCCAACGCCCCGTGGGTGTCGTGCCGCAGGGGCCCCCAAGGAGTGGGCTGATAGACGTAGCGCTCACCCCAGAAGTTCTCGAAAACTCCATCGGCCACCGCCCGTTCCGGGGGCGTGCCCGCCTCGAGGTGGCGAAGGTCGATGCCCAGGTCGGTCAGGACCCGCTCCCGGTCCGTGTGCCCCTGCTGAGCCAGCAGGCGGTTCCAGGTCGGGGGCTCAGCCCAGAAATCTCGCGGCGTGCGGTCCGGGCGCTGGTGGGCGAGGGCGGTCAGGACGCGTTCCCGCGGCGTGCGGTCCGGGCGCCGGCTCATGGCGGGGCGGTGCGCCCGCCCGGTCGTGGGTCCACCGCGTGATGATGGTCGGCCTGCACGGCTGGAAGTAACGTCCAAACCGGGCGCCAACGCAAGATTCCGTTCCGGCGTTCGAAGGTTGCGCTTTTTGTGACCGCCTGATATTCGACGCCCTATGTCGCGAGGAAACTCCGAGCGCCCACGGCGCTGGCTCTCACCCCAAGCGCGGGCGTGGTGCCAGACCGGGCTGTTGCTCCTGACCACCACCATGGGGGCGGCCCAAGGCACCCCACCGGCTCCCAACCCTGGCGTGCCGTGGCCGGCCACCGACGCGCTGGGCCGCAGCCTGCCCAGCGCGGAGGAGGTTGGCCCGCCGCGGCCCGGGCGCTTCGTCGGCATCTTTTATTTTCTCTGGCACAACAATGCCGGGGGCCGGAGCCCGAATTGGGACGGGCCCTATGACGTGAGCAAGATTCTGGCGCGCGACCCAGACGCCCTCCGCAAGCCGGATTCGCCTCTCTGGGGTCCCGTCGGCATGTACCACTACTGGGGCGAGCCTCTCTACGGCTACTACCGGAGCACCGACCCGTGGGTGCTGCGGCGGCATGCCCAGTTGCTGGCCGACGCCGGCATCGACACCCTGATCTTCGACACCACCAACGCCGAGTCGTACCCGGAGGTTTACCACCAGCTCTGCGAGGTCTTCCGGCAGGTGCGGGCGGAGGGGGGGCGGACACCGCGGATCGTCTTCATGGTCAACACCCAGGCTGGAGCGACGGCGCTGAAGCTCTACCACGACCTCTACCAGCCGGGCCATTATCGTGAGCTCTGGTTCCAGTGGCAGGGCAAGCCGCTCATGCTCTGCGATCCGCACGAGGCCAGCGCCGAGCTCCAACAGTTCTTCACCCTGCGCGCCGCTCATTGGCCGTTCACCCTGACCAACACCCCCTATGCCTGGCACTGGGAAGCCACCTATCCCCAACCCTACGGCTTTACCGACGATCCCACCCGGCCCGAGCAGGTGAATGTCTCCGTGGCCCAGAATCTCCGCCAACAAGACGGCAAAGTGACCAACATGAGCAATGGCGACGCGCGCGGCCGCAGTTTCCATGAGGGGCGCGAAGACGTCACCCCCGGGGCGGTCAACCACGGCTACAACTTCCAGGAACAATGGAAGCGGGCCTTCGCCCTGGATCCGCCCTTCGTCATGGTCACGGGTTGGAACGAGTGGATCGCCGGGCGGTGGGGGCGGCCCGGTGGGCCCGTGGTCTTCGTGGACCAATTCAGCGAAGAGTTCAGCCGCGACCTCGAACCGATGCAGGGTGGGCACGGCGACAATTACTATTGGCAACTGGTGGCCAATGTCCGGCGGTTCAAAGGGGCGCCTCCCTTGCCGGCGGCCTCGTCGTCCGCCGTCCTCCGGCTGGACCGCGGCTTTGACCAGTGGCGAAGCGTGGGCCCCGAGTTTCATGATTTGGGGGGACGCCTGGTCCCGCGCGATTTTGCCGGGGTGGCCGGGCTGCACTACACCAACGCGACGGTCCGCAACGACTTGACGGCGTTCAAGGTCGCGCGCGACCGGCGCCACCTCTACTTCTACGCCCGCACCCGCGCCCCGCTCACGGCGAGCACGGACCCGAACTGGATGTGGCTCCTGATCGACAGCGACCAGAACCCGCACACCGGCTGGGAGGGTTACGATTTCATCGTGAACCGCACGATCGAGAACGACCACACCACCTGGTTGGAGAAGAACCAAGGCGGTTGGCGCTGGCAAAAGGTGGCCCGGGTGTCGTTCCGGGTCGTCGGCAACGAGCTGCAACTCAGCCTGCCCCGGCGCGCCCTCGGGCTGGCGGATTCCCCCCAGGGCCTGTCCTTCGACTTCAAATGGGCCGACAACCTCCAACGACCCGGTGAGGTGATGGACTTTTACCTCAGCGGCGATGTGTCACCGGCGGCCCGGTTCAACTACCGGTACGTCGCGCGCGGCCCCTGACCCGCACGGAGCAGGCTGGGCCTGCCGCGGCTCAAACTCGCCCGGGGCCGGAGGTCATTCCGAGTCGGGCCCGACGCCCCCGCCGAGCCTAGGCCCGCTCCATGTACTTGCCGGTGCGCGTGTCCACTTTGACCTTCTCCCCGGTCTTGATGAACAGCGGCACCTGGATCGTGATGCCGGTCTCCACCTGCACCGCCTTCTGGACGTTGTTGGCCGAGTCGCCGCGAATCCCCTCCGGCGCGTCGGTGATGGTGAGCGCGACGCTGGCGGGGAGATCGATCTGCACCGCTTTTTCCTCGACGAACGTGACGGTAACGGCGGTGTTCTCGACCAGGTAATTCTTGGCGTCGCCCACAATCTCCGGGGGGAGGGTGACGGTCTCGAACGTCTCGGGATCGGAGAAGACGAAATCCTGGCCGTCCTTGTAGCTGAACTCCATCTTGCGGGAGATCATCGGGACCACGTCCACCCGTTCGGTGGAGCTGAACCGGACGTCGCTGGATTTGCCG
>JAJXTA010000721.1 GCA_021784265.1 bacterium
ATTGCCAAGTTACTGAGAACTTCCAGCACTACCCAAATCCGAAATCATGACGCCTGGGGGTATATAAACGTTACCCGTGGGTGGACCAACCTCAGGCCGTCATGGCGGCGCCAGATTTTGTCTATAACTCGCATTGGAGCATCCGGCCCGATGGCACCATCCTCATCCCGCCCACGACCGACTGGATGTGCGGCGACTTGTGCCAGCGGGCCTGGAGCATCGTGAAGGGCTTGACCGCCTATTACCAGTACAGCGGTGATCCCATCGCCTTCATCTACATCCCGCGGGCGGTGGATTACATCCTCGACTACGCTCTCACGGCGCCCACGGCGGCCTGGCCCGAGTTCCCCATCAGCACTCCCACCAAGGGCAAGGCCTACGGCCGGTGCGACCCCACCGCTCGCAACCAACTGGACCTGTGCGCCATCACCGGCACCGAGGTCCTGCGCGCCTACAAGCTCACCGCCAATCCCCGTTACCTCCGCCTGGCCAAGCACTGGGGGGACGTCTTCGCGGCCAAAGCCCAGTTCACCGACCCGGAGAGCGCCCCGTGGAATCGTTATGTCGATCCCTCCGTCGTCGGCTGGTCGGATGTGCTCACGGGCACCACCGCGCTCATCGTTGAGTTCCTCGACGACTTGCTCGCGGTGGGTTACGCCGGGGAAGGGGGCGCTCTCCGCCACGCCCGCGACGCCGGACGCCGGTTCCTCAACGAGCGGATGCTGCCAGCCTGGTGGGTCCAGGACACCTGGGGCCGAACCTACTGGGATTGGGACAACCCCATGATGTGCGGCATGGTCTCGATGTGCGCCGATCACCTCCTCCACCATCCGCAGGCTTACCCGCACTGGCAAACCGACCTGCGGAACATGCTCTCCCTGGTCTGGCATCGCAACGGCGCCGATCCCAACTCCCACGGCGATATGTATAGCGGCGCCTGGGCCTTTCCGGAGTCGTCGGTCTGCTGCGGCACCTCCCTCTCCTACAATCAGTACACCGCCGCTCCAACCTTGCTCCATTACGCGGCCCTGGCGCGGAGCGACTGGGCCCGGGAGATCGGCCGCCGTATGATGCTCCAGGCCACCTACGATAGCCTGCCTAACGGAGTGGTGAAGGACGGGCTCTTCGGCGACCAAGTGGCCACCGGCGAGTGGTCCAATCTCGCCCACCCGTGGCCGCTCTGCCAAGTGATGGAGGCCATCGCCTGGCTCCCGGAGGCCTTCGCCCCCAATCGGGAAAACCACCTCGTCCGCGCTTCCTCCGTCGTCCAAACCATCAGCTACGAAAAAGGCCTGATCCGCTACACCACCTTCGACGCCCCGCCCGGAGTTCAGGAGGTCCTCCGGCTCGCCTTCCGCCCCACCTCCATCCGCGCCGACGGCCACCAGCTTCACCCCTACCCTAGCCTGCAACGCCGCGGCGTTAGGCTCGCCCCGCTTCCCAACGGGGATTGGATGGTCACCGTCCGCCACGACGGCCACCGGCACGTCGCCATCGCTGGCCCGGACCCCCAAGCGGACGCCGGCCCCGACCGCTTCGCGTTCACCGGCGCCTGGACTCGCCTCGTGGACCCGGCCACCCCACACGGTCCGCTGGTCACGAGCGCGGAGCGGGACGCCACCGCCACGCTGCGCTTCACCGGCAACCAAGTCCGGCTCTTGGGCCGGGTCGGTCCCGCGGGGGGGTGGGCCACCGCCTGGGTGGACGGGGCGCTCCAGCCCACGCGCGTGGAATGCTGGAACCCCACCCCGCGCGACCGCCAGCCGATCTTTTTCAAGAAAGGCCTCACCAACGGGCCGCATGAAGTGAAACTGGTTGTCCGCGGCGAGAAGAACCCTCTGGCCCGCGCCGCCGTCGTCGCCATCCAAGGGGCGCAATGGTCCGCCGCCGAGGGGGACGCCGGTTACGGCGCCGGTGCCGGACCCCGCGGCCCCCAGCGGCTGATCTTCGGCTACACCGGACGCCACGACTACGTGGACACCCACGGGAATCCCTGGCGGCCGGGCACCGAGTTCGTCAGCCGGGTCGGTGGTGGGGTGGACACCGTCGCCCGCTGCTGGTGGCGCACCCGGCGGAGTATGTACATTGGCGACACGCCGGATCCGGAACTCTACCGCTATGGGGTGCACGCCCCGGAGTTCTGGGTCAATCTAACCGTCGCCCAGGGACGGTACCGCGTGCGCCTGCACTGGGCCGACACCCCCGAGACGCCCTGGGTTGAACGCGAGGGCCAGTGGCAGCCGGTGTCCCGCCCCACGACCGTGGCCATCAACGGGCAGACCGTGCTCGACGCCTGAACGTGCGCGAGCAGGTGGGCACCTTCAAGGCCTATGCGCGGGAGTTTCCCGCCGAGGCGCGCCATGGCGCCCTCGAGGTCCGTTTCACCTCGCCCCCCGGTCACGAGGCGATGCTCCAGGCGCTGGAGGTCCTCCCGGAACCGGCGCCACCCGCCCGGTAACCGCGCGGACCCCGCCAAATCCTCGCCGCCCTCCCCCGGCCGCAAAACCTCCCGCGGAGGAGCCGGGACCTTCAGGCCCCGCTCGAGGTGTGCCCCCAGCGCATCCGCCCCTCAACGGGCGAGATCATTGTCCAGGAGGGTGAACTCCGCCGCCTGGTCGAAATGGCGCATGGGTGCCGCGCGCTGAGCGCTTCGACCATTGGTTTGAAGTCCCGCAAGAGCCTCCAAGCGCAACCGCACTCAAAACACAATGCACTGTGCCAGCAGCGTTTCCGGCGCGGAGGCGGCGTGCTCGGCGGCCAGAATGTCAACCGCATCAATAACGTGGACTCCCAGATCGCCCCGCTGAGCGTAAGTCTCCTCCTTCAGTTCGATCGAGAGGACGGTGTTGAGGGCCAGGACCGGGATGATGCGCCGCCCGAGATTCACTTTCTTGCCGAACCAGTCTTCGGCGATGGCCGGAATGCGGCTGAACTCCTCAG
>JAJXTA010000722.1 GCA_021784265.1 bacterium
TGGTCGCCAGCACCGGCGCCGCCGTCACCGGGAGGCCGCCCTCGGTCAGGCCCTTGGCTTTCACCACGACCGTGGCGGTGGCGCGGGCAACCTCGGTGACCGGCGCCGTCAGCGTGTTCGTGGCCCCAAAGAGGAAGTTCAACAGGAACTGGTCCACCTTGCGGTATTGCAAGGAGGCCGTGATGTGGTACTGGCCGGCCTGGCGCGGCGCGGGGATCTCCAGCGGTTGGGTGGGCGGCGTCGGCGCGGCCGCCCCACCTTCCACGGCCCCGGTACAAGCGATGCTGAACTGGACGGAGTCCGAGTAGCCCGGGAAGATCGCGCGCCGGAAGCGCACCCCGACCATCTCCCAGAGATTATGCCGATCGATGAGATTCCCGTTTTGGTCCACCGGCTCGGCCTTGAACAGGAAGGTGCCGGGCTTGATGAAGTTCTTCCCGTCGCGCTGGCCGGAGGTGAAGACCTCATGCCCCTGATCGTCCACGACATGGACCTCGACCCAGCTCTGGATGAGGTCCAGTGGGCCGGTCGGATAGTCGTGGCCGACCTTGTTGGAGATCATGATCACCCGCAGGGGGATGCTCGCGCCCGGCGCCACCGTGGCCGGCGCATCCAAGACGACCCGTACAATGGGGCCGTCGGCCCATTTGCTCTGGATTTCCGGCACCGCCTGGCGGCCCTGCAACCACCGTTCGGTCAGGCGGGTCTGCTCCTCCCACCCCTCGACCCCCAGCACCCGGGGCATGAACTGGTTGGAGGCGATAAAGCGGTGACTGCGGTGCTTGCCGTCATTGGGCCGGCGGTTGTAGTCCGCGGCATCGCCAGCGGCCGGATCGGTCGAGTCCACCAGCGGCATGTGGCACTCGCGGCACTCGACGGTTTTGCGCGGATCACCTTTGTGGTTCCAATGGCTGGCGGCCCAGTTGTCGTATTGGTTCTGCAACTGGACCCAACCCACGCGATTGACCTCCTGATCGATGAACTGCTTGTGGCAGGCGGCGCAGTATTCCGGCTTCTTGAACATCCGTTTGCTCAACTTGCGATGCTCGGCGGGATAGGCGCGGATCAGGAAATCGCGCGCGCGGCGGCCCCAGCCCTGAGCCTGCCATTGCCAGAGGTATTCCCGCGGCTGGGTGACGGTGTAGTTCGCATTGCCCTTGAGGTCCGTCTCCCGGATCGCGTGGCAGGCCAGGCACGAGATCCCCTCTTGGTAGCCCGCCGCCGCCGTCAACCGGTCCGTAAAGAGATTCTTCGAGCCGGAAAACAGCGAGATCGGATCGTGACAGCCGCCGCAGTACCGGGTGGACTCGGGCCCGTTCTGCCGGGCCATCACCCCCTGCACCCCCTGGAAGACGGTATCCATCGCCGCATACCGATGGGCGCTGGGTTGCCACTCCGCCAGAATCTGGCTGTGGCAGCCGGCGGTGCCGCAACTGGCGGAGCCGGCCAGCGAGCGGGCGTCGAACGCCCCACCCGTATCGGTGCGGGCCAGACTGGGCGCAAACGGGCGGTTGGCGCCGTAGAGGAAACTGTAACCCTTCGGAAACTGGTTCACATAGTGGCGGCCCGGATCCAGCGCCGCGAGGGCGGCGAGAGCGACGCCGCCCAGCGCCGTGGCCGCGAGCGCGCGGCGGACGAGGCCCAGCGCTGGCGCCTGCCCTCCTGCCTGCCGCGCCTTCAGGAAGGCGCAAACCACATGCGGCAGGAGCGTCGCGAGGCTGACCAGCGTCGAGACCAGGTGGGCTTGGCGCCAGAAGCCCGTGGTGCGAATCCCCCACCAGGCCTGCCCGGTCACGACCAGACCGGAGAGGGCGCACACGGCCAGCGCCACCACGCCCACCTGCCCCAGCAGGCTGATGTGCGAAGCGGCATGGTCGCGGTAGTCGGCCCAGTGCCGCGCCGCGTACCACGCCAAGGGCAACAGGGTCGCCACGCCGGCCACGGTGTGCCCGAGCACGGTCCATTGGACCGCGGGCCGGAAGGGAAGGAGGGTGATGACCAGACCGGAGGCGGTCTCGAAGGCCAGGGCGGCCAGGGCCAGCCGCGCGAGGGCGGAGCTCCAGCCCGCGCGCAAGGGACGCGGCGGGCCGGACGGAGGCAGCGGTGCGTTCATGAGTGTGGATGCTGTGTTGACCGCATCGTGCCGCCGGGGTTCGGGCCGCGCCTTGACTTGCGTCAAACTAATGAAAAGGTTACATAACAGTGATGAATAAGACGGTGGGCCTGGGCTCCCTTCTCCTCTCTTTAAGCGCGCGGGTCGCGTTTGCCCAGCCCCGCGGGACGGAACGGCGATAAGACGGGGTGAACCGGACCACGCGCGGGGCTAACCCGCCCCCGGCCCCTTATCGGGTCGGATCGTAGTTGTTCGGGTCCTGGCCGTAGGCCGGATTCACCGTCTCGACGTGCCCGTCCGGCATGGCCGTATCGGCCCTCCCCCGGGTCAGAAAGTCGCGGCTGGTCACCCGGGCGTGCCAGGTGAACGCGTGGCGGCCGGACAGCACGTTGTCCGGCGGCACAAACCGCCCGTCATCGATGACCGACGGGTTTTGGTTCGGGTCCCCGTTTTCCTCGACCAGCATGAGTTTCTGGGCGGGGTTGGTGATCGCCGCCGCCTTGAAATGCAGCGGCGGCGCCCCCGACCCGTAGAGGGAAGCGATGCCGTGGTTGCGGGACCCATCGAACACGCTGGTCAGGGAATAGCTGTAGAGGTAGGGGTTCTCCCCCGCCGGGTTGCGCGCCCAGTCGCGGGTCCGCTGGAGCGCGTCTTTATCGGCGGGACAACGGAAGAGGTTCGTCGTGAAGCCGCCGATGTACGGGACGATGGGGCTGTTCTGCACATTGGTGAAGTAGCTGGGCGGCAGCGCGGGGTCGTCGGTGGGGCGCGGCGTGAGGTTCCAAAAAATCCAGTCCTCCTTCATGGCCACGAAGGCCCCTTTGGAG
>JAJXTA010000019.1 GCA_021784265.1 bacterium
GATGGTCATCAGCCCCGCCTCACCCGCAACCACCCCCCAGAAACCCATACAGATGCCATGCCCGCCATAGGCGATCAGGCGCGTCGGAGCCACCGCCTCGTCGGTCACCGGATAGGAAATGCCCTCGTTAAGCGGGATGATCAAGCGGGTGTCGGGACCGCTCACGAACGGGTGCGGGAAGCGCAACGGCAGGGCCACGTCCGCGCTGCCGTCGGCCGTGACGGTGAATTCGGGACGCTCGGGGTCAAGCCGCACGGTGAGGCCGAGCCCCGCGCCCGTCGCCACCTGGAGCAAGCCCACCCGCAACTCCCCGCCCGCCGCCCGCGCGTTGGTAACCACCAGGCCCTGACTCATCGCCTGCTGCTCCCATGTCGTTCCGCGGCGCCGATCGACTACCGTCAGGGTCGCATCCCCGGTGTGAAACCGCACCACCACACGGTCATTGGCCAGGGCGAACTCCGCCGGCAGGTCAGGCGGGCGCAGGCCGCCCACGGTGCCCGCCGCGCGGAGCGACACGTCGTCCACCCACACCGTGGCGGGCCCCACGCCGATCAGGCGCGGTTGGATCGCACTCACCCCGTCGGGGACAACGAAGCGCGTGACTACTCGCTGCCAACCGTGTTCCCCTTGCACCGATCGTTGCCCCAATGACCAGTCCACCACGCCCCGCGGTCCGCTATAGGCCACGGCACAAAGCGTCACTGAGCCCTCCCCCGTGAGCCTCACCCGAGCGCTCATCTCGAATACATCTCCGGATCGAGTGGGAACCCGGGCCTGGGCGTTCAGGCTCCAGTCCTGCCGCCCGGTGTGGACCACGCGCGCCGCACTCTTCCCGGCGTGTCGAGTAACGGCGTCCAGGGCGAGGTCCCCGGCGCCCGGCTCGCGCGTCCAGAGCGGCCCCCAGCCGGCCAAGCCAGCTTCGAACCCGCCATTCGAGATCAACTCCGCCGCCATCAACTGTCCGACGCCGCCCCCCGCCAGCGCAACCCACGCCACTATCCCAACCCGGAGGGTGAGCAGCCCCAAAAAGGCCGCGGCGCCCAGCGCAGAGCCGCACCGGGGCCGGGACGAAAGAGGGGCGCTACCGGTTCTCATAAGAGGATAAGTTTCGCTGCGGGAAGCTGGGGGTGAACTTGACTCAAATCAAGGCTGGCGAAGCCACCGCCCGTAGCTTGGCGACCGTATATGGAACGTCCACACTGGAAACCGCGCTCGACCGCCCACCGCCTCTGCCAAGCGCTGCGGCTGGCGGTCCTCCTCGGAGTGGGCGGGGCGCTCGGCGTTGCCGCCCCGCTGCGCGCGGTGATCCCCCTCAACGGCGACTGGCAGATTGCCGAAGGGGAAATGGACACACCTCCGGCGGAGTTCACCCGCCACGTGCCGGTCCCAGGTCTGGTCGATATGGCCCAACCGCCCTTCACCGCCGTGGGGGTGAAAAGCGGCCTGCGCCAAGCCTTTTGGTATCGCCGCACGTTCACCCTCCCGGGCGCGTTGCCCGCGGTGGCCCTGCTCAAGCTCCACAAAGCCGCCTATGGAACGCGCGTCTTCCTCAATGGCCAGGTGCTGGGCGACCACCTGCCCAGCTTCACCCCTGGCTACTTCGACCTCCGCCCCGCCCTGCGCTTGCAGGGGAGCCCGAACGAACTGCTCGTCCGGGTGGGCGCGTACCGTGACGCGGTGCCGCCGAGCATCCCCGCCGGCTGGGATTTCGAGAAGACCAAGTACATCCCGGGGCTCTTTGACGACGTCGAGATCATTCTCTCGGGCACCCCACACTTACTGCGCGTGCAAGCGGCGCCGGACATCACCAACCGCTGCGTGCGCGTCCAAGCCCAGGTGCGCAACACCGGTCCGGCCACCCTCAGCGGGGTGGAGTTCGTCGTGCGCGAGGCCGGGTCCGGGGCGGTCGTGGGCCGGGCGGACGCCCCGCCACAGCTCCTGCCGGCGGGCACGGAAGCCCGCTTCGAAGCCACCATTCCCATCGCCCGCTGCCACCTCTGGTCGCCCGAGACACCCTTCCTCTATCGCCTCGAAGCCCGAACGAAGGGAGACCGGCTCGACACGCGCTTCGGCATGCGCGAGTTCCATTTCGATCCCGCCAGTGGACGCGCCGTTCTCAACGGCCGCCCCTACTTCCTGCGCGGCAGCAATGTGACGCTGTACCGCTTCTTTGAGGACCCCGCGCGCGGGGACCGGCCCTGGCGCGCCGACTGGGTCCGGCGCCTCCATCGCGCGTTCAAGACCATGCACTGGAATTCGCTCCGCTACTGCATTGGGTTCCCGCCGGAGCTATGGTATCGTATCGCGGACGAGGAGGGGTTCCTCATTCAGGACGAGTTTCCCCTGTGGCACCTGAGCAGTTGGCCGTCCGAGTTGAAGCGGGAGGAATTGGCCAGGGAATACACCGAATGGATGCGGGAGCGCTGGAACCATCCGTGCGTGGTCCTGTGGGATGCCCAGAACGAAACGCGCAGCCCGGAGACCGGCCCGGCCATCCAGATGGTCCGCGCCCTCGACCTCTCGCACCGGCCCTGGGACAACGGTTGGTCGGCCCCGGAAGCCCCGGGTGATTCCTTCGAGTCGCACCCGTATCTCTTCCAGAATCCCAAGTTCCGCCTCGAACAATTGGGGCAGGTCTCGGGCGTGCCGGGCGGGAACGCGCTGCCCGGCCACGGCACCAACGCCATCATCATCAACGAGTACGGCTGGCTCTGGCTCAACCGGGACGGCACCCCGACCACGCTGACCAAGCAGGTCTATCAGAACTTGCTCGGCCCGACCGCGACCCCCGCCCAGCGCCGGCACCTCTACGCCCGCTACTTGGCCGCGTTGACCGAGTTTTGGCGCGCCCACCGGGCCTGCGCCGGCGTGCTGCACTTTTGCGGCTTGGGCTACTCGCGCCCGGGGGGTCAAACCAGCGACCATTTCACCGATCTCGAACGGCTGACCTTCGAACCCGAATTCAAACGTTACGTCGGCGACGCTTTCGCTCCCGTCGGACTCATGATCGACGAGTGGGCGGAAACGCTGCCAGCCGGCCAGCCGCGGACCTTCCCAGTGGTGGTCATCAATGACCTCGACCGCCCGTGGGAAGGGAGCGTGCAGTTCCGCGTGCTGCGCGGGGGCAGCCCCGTGGCCAGCCTCACGCAGCACTGCGCGCTCACCAACCTAGGCAGTCAACGGCTGAGCTTCGCCTTAACCCTGCCCACCAAGTCTGGCCCCTACCAACTGGAGGCGACCTTGCTCGGGGGCGGCGAGCGGGTTCGGAGCTGGCGCGATTTCGCGATCCCCTGAGCCTGCGTGGCGCGGCCCAGCGGCGGCCGCAAACGAGTCGTCCTCTTGGGCGAACGACCCAACGCCCCGAGTTTGCGCGGCGGTCCGTTACTGGCTATCGTAGGTCCATGGAACCGCTGGGTAAGATGTTAATCCTGGCCGGGCTCGGTCTCGTTGGCCTGGGCGTCATGGTCTGGCTGCTGGGGCGCCGGTCCGGCGGGGGCTGGCTGCCGGGGGACATCGTCGTGCAACGGGGCAATTTCAAGTTCTACTTCCCGGTTGTCACCTGCCTGGTGGTGAGCGTGGTCCTGAGCGCCCTGGCTCGCTGGTGGCGAAAATAGGCCCCCCGCGGCTTCGCTCCGACCACGGGGTTTCGGCTTGTCAAGCGGGGCGGTGGTCGGTTGGCTGAGGCCATGTTCCTGTCCATCGTTGGCCGCAGCCCGTCGGCGCGTCGCAGGCGCCTGACTCCCCGAGGCTGGCTCGGGAGCCTGATAGTCCTGGGCCTGACCTGGGCCAGCCGCACCGAGGCGCGCGAGCTTCCCCCGCTCGCGTTGCACCCCAAGAACCCGCACTATTTTCTGTTCCGCGGCCGGCCGACTGTGCTGATCACGTCTGGCGAACATTACGGCGCGGTGCTGAACCTGGATTTCGACTACGTCCGGTACCTGGACACCCTCCGCGCCGACGGCTTCAATCTGACGCGCACCTTCAGCGGCGCCTACGTCGAGCCGGCCGGGGCATTCAAGATTGCCGCCAACACCCTGGCCCCGGGCACCAACCGCTTCCTGTGTCCCTGGGCCCGCAGCACCACCCCCGGCTATCCCCTGGGCGGCACGAAGTTCGATCTCACCCGTTGGGACCCGGCCTACTTCGGGCGGCTGAAGGAATTTCTGACCCAGGCGGGGCGGCGAGGGATCGTGGTGGAATTGAATCTGTTCTGTCCCTTCTACGAAGAGTCGCAGTGGGCGCTGAGTCCCCAGAACCCCACCAACAACATCAACGGTCTGGGGACCCTGGCTCGCACCAACGCCTATACGCTCGACCGCAACGGCGGTCTGCTCGCCGTCCAGGACGCGCTGGTGCGCAAGCTGGTGACCGAGCTCCAGGGCTTCGACAACCTCTACTACGAGATCTGCAACGAGCCCTATTTCGGCGGGGTGACACGGGACTGGCAGCACCATATCGCCGGGGTAATCACCTCGACCGAGCACTCCTTCCGCCACCATCACCTCATCTCCCAAAACATCGCCAACGGAGCCGCACGGGTCCAAAACCCCGACCCAGCCGTTTCGATCTTCAACTTCCACTACGCCACCCCGCCGGACGCGGTGCGCCTGAATTACAATCTGGATCGCGTGATCGGCGACAATGAAACCGGCTTCCGTGGGACGAACAACCTCCCCTACCGCCGCGAGGCCTGGGAATTCCTCCTGGCGGGCGGTGGCCTCTTCAACAACCTGGACTACTCTTTTACGGCCGGGCATGAGGACGGCGCCTTCGTCTATCCGGCCACCCAGCCCGGGGGCGGCAATCCGGAGTTCCGCCGGCAGTTGCGGGTTCTCCATGAGTTCATGACGGCGCTGAACCTCATCGGCCTGCGGCCGGACATCAGCGTGATCGCCGGTGGCCTGCCCCCGGGTTTCCGCGCGCGCGGCCTAGCCCAACCGGGAACGGCGTACGCGATCTACCTCTGCCGCATGGACAACGCGGCCGGGCGGACGCCCGATCGGGATGGCTCGAGGACTACGCTCCGGCTGACGTTGCCTCGTGGCTCGTTCCGCGCGGTCTGGGTCAATCCGGTTTCCGGCCAGACGGAGGAGCACCCGCTCGCCAAACACTCGGGGGGGCCGGTTAGCCTCAGCTCACCCCCGTTCACCGAAGACATGGCCTTACGGGTGCAGCGCACCCGTTGAACGCCGCCGACAGGGTGCCAGCTCCGGTGACCAAGCCGGCTTCACGGCCCCGCCCTCGGGAGCGTGGGTCGCAACCTGTTTCCGCCTCCCGCCACCAGAGTTAGCTCGCCTGCAAAAGTTCCAGCAAGGCCCGGTCCAGCTTGTGGCCCTGCCAGGAGTCGTAGGCCACGTCCACCCGCTCGCTGTCCAGGATGCCGAATCCGCCGCGCAGGTTCCACAGCGCCCAACCCCACCCGGCTTCCCGCCAGAGACTCAGGTTGTCGCGCAGCCAAGCCAGCACGACCTCGTGGGGCGTCCGGTTAAACGCCCCGAACTCGCCCACCATCACTCCCACCCCGCGGGTTTGCAGCCGCTGCCAGGGCTCGATGTCCCGCTGGCGCATGGTTTCCTTATCCCACAGGGTGGTCCCGTCCCGGAGCGGGTAGGTCGGCTTCTCCCACCGGCCACCGTTGCCAGCCCAGGAGGAAAGGTAGTGGGTGAGCTTGAACGGCTGATAACCCCGCGTGGCCGCCGCGACGCCCAGGCCCGCGAGCTCGATGGGCGCCACGTTTCCCCACTCGCGGCCGTCGCAAATAACCAGGCGCTGTGGATCCTGCTCCCGGATCGCCAAGGTCATCTGCTCGATCACGCGGCGATAGACTCCTGGCTCGAGCTTGGGCGGTTCGTTGAACAGATTGAAACTGAGCCGGCGATTCGGGATGCCCTGGTAGCGCTTGGCGAAGTGGCGCCAGTGCAGGGCACAGACCCGCTGCGCTTCGGCATCCGTCCAGACCGACAGTGCCTCGGGCGGCCGGGCCACCGTGTAGCCGGGTGCGCGGTGGAAATTCAGGCAGACATGAACGCGGTGCTTTTCCCCGAAGTGAACGGCCTCATCGATTTCGCGGAGGGTGGGTTCGTGAAACTTCGTCCAGTCGCCGCCCTCGATCCACATCTGGTAGTCCAGCGGCAGGCGGACGAAGTCGAAGCCCCAACCGGCGATCCAGGCGAAGTCGGCCTCGACAAAGCGGTCGTTGCGGCCGTTGAACTTTTCCAGGAGGTTGAACCCGCGCCAGCGGGGCAGCTTGGCCGCGCTGGGATCGGGCAGCGGAGCCTCCGTGGCTCCGGCGCGGCCGACCGCTTGCGGCCCGAGCAACCCCGCCCCCAGCCCGCTCGCCAAGGCGCGCGTCACGAAGGCACGTCGGGAAATGCGTGTGTCCATGCTGGGTTGGACCGTAGCCGAGGCTGGGCATTCATTCTGGAGGGGGCGGCCGTTGGCGGCCTCGGGGCCGGCCGCCCGCGGTCCGGCCAAGGCCGCCGGCTCCGCCGCGCCGCCGCCCGCCGCTGGGGCGCCGATTTCTGTTGCCACGCTCCCACCCCTATGCCCATAGTGAGCGTTCTGACTGGAAACGAATAGAATCATTGCCTTGAAGAGCGAGCTTACCAAACAAGCCCAGGAGAAAGTGGGTAACCCCAATGTCCTGGTCAACCTCATCTCCCGCCGGGTCCGGCAGCTTAACTCCGGGGGCGGGGCGGCCAACCGACCCCTGGTGACCGCCCCGGATACCTTCGGGGCGGCGGACGTCGCCCTGATGGAACTCATCGAGGAAAAGCTCGGGTGGGAAATGCTGCCAGAGACCCCCTCGGGCGAGCCGCAAGGCAAGCGCCGGCGGCGCGGGTAACCGCTCTTCGTCCTCCCAGATGCCTGCCGGCCCCTCTCCCGGCGGCCGGTCCTCATGGCTGAGATCGTGTCCAATCCCAAAGCGCGGCACGATTACCACATCCTGGAGACGTTCGAGGCCGGCGTGGTGCTCCGAGGCACCGAAGTCAAGTCGCTGCGCGCCGGGCACGGGCAACTCCGCGAGGCCTTCGTGCGTATCGCGCGAGGGGAGGCCTTCCTCCACAACGCCCAAATCGATGAGTACGCCCAAGGCAATCGGGCCAACCACGCCCCGCGAGCGACCCGGAAGCTGTTGCTGCACCGCGCGGAGATCCGCCGACTGCAGGACCAAGCGGCCATCAAGGGGCTGGCCCTGATCCCGCTGGCGCTGCACTGGAATCACGGCAAGGTCAAGGTCCTCATCGCCGTCGGCCGCGGCAAACAGGAGTTCGACAAACGGGAAGACCTCAAGCGGCGGGAGGCGGACCGAGAGCTCAAGCGGGCTCGAATGCATCACCTAAAGGGCCACTAACGTGCGCGCCCCTCAGCCCCAACCGCGAACGTTCTCCGCGCGCCGAGCGGCGGCGGCGGGCTCGCGGCCGCGGAATTGCCTTTGCGCGGCGGGTCGGCCTCCGTACATTTCCCGGCTAACGGCATGAACCCCGCCCTGCGCAGCTTCTGTTATCTGGTGCTGGTGGCCGTGGCTGTGTTCTGCGGGCACCGCTTCTTCGCGCTCTACGGCCAGAAGATGCAGCAGGCGGCTCGGCGGCTCGAACAGGCCGACTCCACCAACGAGACCGCGGCGGCGACGCCGCTGGCCCACGGCCTGATCTCCCCGCGGGCCAAGTCCTACCTCGGCGCGTACGCCGCCGCCACCTTGGGCGCGGTGGTGCTGTTGGCGCTGTTCCTCGCCCACGATGTCTCGCAGTTAGTCGCCCAACGGTTTCACCAAGCCCTCTACAACGAGGAGGGTGAGGGCGTCGCGGACCCGGAGTACGAACAGGCGGAGAAGGCTTGGGCCAATGGCGATCACCTCGAGGCCATTCGCCTGATTCGCGAGTACCTCAAGAAGAATCCGCAGCGTGTCCATGCGCAACTCCGGATCGCCGAGATCTACGAAAAGGACCTGCGCAACCCGCTGGCCGCCGCCCTGGAGTACGAGGAGGTCCTGACCCGCAAACTGGATCCCGACCGTTGGGGTTGGTCCGCCATTCACCTTTGTAACCTCTACTACCACATGGGCCAACCGGCCAAGGCCGAGGCCCTCTTGCACCGAATCGTGACTGAGTACGGCGAGACGGCGGCCGCGGCCAAGGCGCGCGAGCGCCTCGGCGCGGCGGTGGACACCCCCGGAGAAAGCGCCGCCGCCGACTCCGCCTCCCCCGCGCCGGCGGCAGAGCCGGGCCTCAAGCTGCCGCCCGGGTTTCGGCCCAAAAAATCCTGAACTGATCTATGTCTGATTCCTACCTCCAGGGCCTCTTCGCGGAACGGATCGGCGGCCGACTCTACGGCAAGACTACGGCGGTTTACAAGTTCGAGAAGATCAAACGGGCCAAACGCGCCGCCCTGGCGGCCCACCCGGACACGGAAATCCTGGACCTCGGGGTCGGGGAACCGGATGAGATGGCCTTTACCGAAGTCGTCGAATGTCTGCACGCTGAGGCTCGTTTGCCGGCCAACCGGGGCTATGCCGATAACGGGGACGCGGTGCTCAAATCAGCGGCCGCCCGATATTTAGACCGTGTTTGCGGCGTGCCGGGGATAAACCCGGAAACGGAAGTGATCCACTCGATCGGCAGCAAAGCCGCCCTGGCCATCCTGCCCGCCGCTCTTATCAATCCGGGCGACTACGTCCTGATGACCACCCCTGGATACCCGGTCTTTGGCACCCACGCCCATTATTACGGCGGCTTAGTCCACCAGATGCCGTTGACCGAAGCCAACGGGTTTCTGCCCGACATGGAGGCGGTGCCCAGCGCGGCGCTCCAGCGGGCCAAGGTCCTGGTCCTGAATTACCCCAATAATCCCACCGGCGCGAGCGCCAGCCCGGCCTTCTTCGCCCGGGTGGTGGAGTTCGCCCAACGGCATCGCCTGGTCGTCATTCATGACGCCGCCTACGCCGCGTTGGTGTTCGAGGGTGCGCCGTTGAGTTTCCTCGCCACGCCGGGGGCCAAGGAAGTCGGGGTAGAGCTGCATTCGACCAGCAAGAGCTTCAATATGACTGGGTGGCGTTGCGGGTTCGTGGCCGGCAACGAGCTCCTGGTGCGCGCCTATGGCGACGTGAAGGACAACACCGACTCGGGCCAATTCCTGGCCATCCAGCACGCCGCGGCCTACTGCTTCGATCATCCGGAGATCACCCGGCAGATCGCCGCCAAATACTCCCGCCGCATGGACGGCTTGGTCGAAGTGCTCAAGGCGGCCGGGTTCCAGGCCCGCAAGCCCCGCGGCTCCTTCTTCCTCTACGTCCGGGCCCCGCGCGCGGCGCGGGACCCGGGCGGGCGGCGGTTGGAGTTCGCCACGGCCGAAGCCGTCTCCCAATGGCTGATCACCGAGAAGCTGATCTCGACGGTCCCCTGGGACGATGCCGGACCGGCGCTCCGGTTTAGCGTGACGTTCCTGGCCAAGGACCCGGCCGATGAACGGCGGGTGCTCACGGAACTGGGCCGCCGCCTCGGCGACGTGCACTTCGAATTCTGAGCCCGCCGCCGACTCCGGCCCTCCCGCGCGCGTGATCACGGTCGATCAGCTTGGCTTCGCCTATCCGGATCGGCGCGTGGCCCTGCGGGATGTCTCCTTCGGCGTGCGCGAAGGGGAGACCGTGGGGTTGATCGGGCCGAACGGGGCGGGGAAATCTACGCTGTTACTGCATCTCAACGGGTTGCTGGGGCTGCCGCGCACCCGCGGCCGGGTCGAGATCGACGGCCTCGACGTCGCTACCCCTCATCTCCCGGAGGTTCGGCGGCGCGTGGGGATGCTCTTCCAGGACCCCGATGACCAGTTGTTTTCCGCCACTGTGGGCGAGGATGTCGCCTTTGGTCCGCGGCAGCTCGGGCTCAGCCCCGCGGAGATCACCCGGCGCGTGAGCGTGGCGCTCGCGCTGGTGGACCTGCGCGGCTTTGAGCCGCGGGTGCCCCAGCACTTGAGCCTCGGGGAGAAGAAGCGTGTCTGCCTGGCCGGGGTGCTGGCCTGCGAGCCTCGGGTGCTGCTCTTTGATGAGCCCACCGCCAATTATGACCCGCGCGGCCGGCGGGAGTTCATCGCCCTCTGCCGCCGGCTCCCCGCGACCAAGCTGATCGCCAGCCACGATCTGGAGATGATCCTGGCCCTCTGCAGCCGCGTGCTCCTGCTGGATGAGGGCCGACTGATCAGCGACGGCGACGCGCACGCCATCCTGGGCGACGAACCGCTCATGCTTAAACACGGACTGGAGAAGCCCCACAGCCTCCTTCACGCCCACCCTCACGCCCTCATGCCCGCCTCCGGTTGGGGACCAGCTCCAGGGCCGGCCCCCTAGCCGCCCGAGCGCACCAGACGCGCCCCGCCGCAGCGCCCAAACCCAGGCCGGGCCGGCCGGGCCAGGAAAAACTTAGACCGCTAGCGGTTCCGATTTGCTTTTGAGATTTTCCCCCTTAGCTTGGCGATATGCGAAGCAACGCGACCGAATTCAGCGTCACCGGGCAGTGGAGTGACGCGTTCGATGAGGCGCGCCTCCAGGGCTGGGCCGAGGCGCTCCGGGCCCGGCTCGGCGGGCGACGTGTTTCGCTTGGGCTGGTCTTCATGGTGCCGGCGTGGTTCCCCCACGCCCGGCAGGTGTTGGAGATCCTCCAGGTGCATGCCCAGGTCCCGTTGCTGGTCGGCTGTTCGAGCGGCAGCCTGATCACCGATGGCTTGGAGCTGGAGGAGGACGCCGGTTTGGTTCTGGGGCTCTACCATCTGCCTGGCGCTGAGCTCAAGGCCTTCCATTTTACCCAGGCCCATGTCGAGGAAGCCAACGGACCGGCCTTCTGGCACTTGGAAAGCGGGGTGACGCCGGAGGCGACCCAAGGGTGGTTGGTGTTTCTGGACCCGTTCCATCTGGACAGCGAACGGTGGCTCAACGGCTGGAACGAGGCCTTTCCGGGTTTGCCCGTGCTGGGCGGCTGCGCCAGCGGGGAGAACACCGAGCAGTTGGCTCAAGTCTATCTCAACGGCGAGGTTTATGAAGAAGGGGGCGTCGCGGTGGCGGTTGGAGGCGCCCTTCGCCTAGCGGGCGTGATCTCCCAAGGCTGCACCCCAATCGGAGAGACCTGGACCATCACCAAGGCCGAACAAAACCTGATCCAGGAGATCGCCAACCGCCCCGCCTATCAAGTGTTGGCCGAGACTTTCGTTCAGCTCCCCCCCGAACAGCAGAAGCGGGCCCAGCACAACCTCTTCATCGGCTTGGTGGGCAACGAGTACCAGGAGGAGTTTCACCGGGGCGATTTCCTCGTCCGCAACCTCCTCGGCGGCGACCCCAACTCCGGCGTCCTGGCAGTGGGGGCCCTGCCTCGCCCCGGCCAGACGGTGCAGTTTCAGTGCCGGGACGCCGCCGCCGCCACCGAAGACCTGAAGCTGCTGCTGGAGCAGGCCCGCGAGAAGTTCCGCGGCGCCACCGTCTATGGCGGCTGCTTGTGCAGTTGCAACGGGCGAGGTCACCGCTTCTTCGGCGTCCCCAACCACGATGCCGCCCTGGTGCAGCAGTATCTCGGCCCGCTGGGACTGACCGGGTTCTTCTGCAATGGGGAAATCGGCCCGGTGGGCGCCAAGAACTTCGTGCACGGCTACACGGCCTCGTTAGCGCTCTTTATGCGCAAGTGAATCGGCCCGCACCCCGCGCGTTGACGCCCCCCCCGAGCCCCGCCGGGTAGCCCGCCAGCCTCTGAACCCAACCTCGCCATCGCTTCCGTCTCCAGGCACTCCGAGCCTGCTGATCCCCCTGGCGTCAATCCTGGAGCCCCTGGACCCGGCCGTGCTGTTCCCGCGCGTCCAACCCCTGGAGGTCGAGCTTGGGTGTGGTGACGCCTCCTTCCTGGTCGCCTACGCCGGCCTCCACTCGGAGCGGAATTTCTTGGGCGTCGAGCGGTTGCTGGGACGGTTGCGCAAACTGGAACGGAAGGGACGTTGTGCGGGCCTGACCAACCTGCGGGGTGTGCGTCTGGAGGCGGCCTATTTCGTAAAATACCTCCTGCGGCCGGGCTCCGTCCAGGCCCTGCACCTCTACTTTCCGGATCCGTGGCCCAAGCGCCGCCACTGGCGCCGGCGTCTGGTGAACGAAGCCTTCCCGCCCATCGCTCGCGCCGCCCTGGCGCTGGGCGGCACGCTCTACCTTCGCACCGACGACGCCCCCTACTTCGCCCAGATGCAGGTCCTCCTCGATGCCGCCCCGGGCTTTCAGCCCGTTGAAACGCCGGCGGAACTCGCCGGCCGCTTGACCGATTTCGAGCGGGAATTCCAGGCCCGAGGGATCGCCACGCTCAGGGCAGCGTATCAACGGGTCGGCTGACCGTGCCTTCAGACGTCGATGACCGGCCCGGAGCCTCCCTGGCCCCCGCCAGCGCGCCGCGGACCTTGGCCCTGGGCGGGCCGGGAGCGGCCGACCAGCGCGTTCACGGCCAGCGAAACCAAGCTGACGATCAACGCACCCCAAAAGGCGGCGTGGAAGCCCTGAACGTGGAAGCCCTTGACCAATTGCCCAACCAGGTAGAGGAGCAAACCGTTGATGACCAAGGCGAAGAAGCCGAAGCTGAACACCACCAGCGGCAAGGAGACCAACAGCATCACCGGCCGCAGAAAGGCGTTCAACACGCCTAACATGAGCGACGCCACGAACAACCCCGTCAACGAATCGTAACGGATTCCGCTGACGATGTTCGCCGCCACCAACACGGCTACCGTGTTGACCACCCAACGTTGTAGAAAAGCTATCATGCGCGCCGCCGCTTCACTCTGCGTTTCCGCCGACGCTCCCGACCGGGAGGGCAGCCCGCCGCCGCGGTATCTATGCCTGACCGCTCCGGCCAAGACAAGCGCCGAAGGCCCGTGCGCGGGAGGAAGCCCCGCCTACGGCGCGGGACACGCTCTCCACCTGGGCTTGCGGGGCGACGCCACCGGCAGTCAGGTGGCTGAGCGGAGTGTCGCCTCTGCCGGCAAGGGAGTCGGTCGCGATCACGCGGCGCACCTCCCACGTGCCTTGCCTGCCCGTGTCGGCGCGGTGGGCACGCCGCGCACGCCGTGCCCGCCGTCATGGCCAACCCGAACGCGCCGATCACGCTGCGGCGGCGCGCCGACGGCTGCGCGCCGAGGGAAAGGTCGATAGGGGTAGGGAGCGCGGGGTTAGCGCCACCCCTCCCGCGGAACCGGACGGGCGGATTTCCCGCATCTGGCGCT
>JAJXTA010000020.1 GCA_021784265.1 bacterium
GACATTGATGTGCGGGTACTGGGTCTGCGCCAACAACCAGACCCCTTCCTCGAGGTCGAGGTCGTCCCCGTGACTGACGCAGAAGCCCAGAAACCGGGTGTCGGCCTCTTGCCGCGCCAAGTGCTGCACAATCTCCTGCGTCCGCCGGCGCAGCACCGGGTCCCCGCTCAACGCGTAGGGCCGCAGCCACGCCGTCGCCCCCTGGCCGTAGGAGAGAATCTTGCCCCGCACCACCTGGTACACCGCCGTGTCCTCATCCGCCAGCAACTTGACCAACGCGGCTTTCTGGCTTTCCGAAAGCGCGTCCGGGGCGTCGTGGGCCACAGGCAAGTTCATCTGAGTCGTCCCTGATATGACAACAAAGACACGAAAAGAATTCAATCCTGAAAATTTCAAAAGTTCCGTGCCGGCAGCCCCCGGGCCGGCCTCGCGGCGCGCGGCGGCGGCCGGGCCCCGGGCGGGGAGGGCGCGGGCCGAAAACTACCTATCAGTAGAAGTTTGCACTCATCACGTCAATAAATGGTGCATCTTTGACAAGATAAGAGCAGCCGACTAAACCGAACTGGCCGAGCCTCTCTTCGCCTTCGACGCGGGTCGCCGCCAGGCGGGGCCTTTCACCCCGCCCGACGAGCCCCGCCGAGGCGGAACTGCTATGACGAGAAATGGCAACACTAATCGAGTACTGGCCGTGCTGACGCTGCTGTTCAGCGGGCTGGCCGTGGCGTTTGCGTTGCGGCTCTGGGGGCGGCCAGTCGTGCTGCCGCCCATCCCGCTAGTGGACCCGATTTTCACCAACACCGCCACCGCCCGCGTCTCGCTGGGGCTCCTCCTGCAAACCCACGGGGACACTTCCGACTACGACTGCTACACCTGCCATGACAAGAAAGAGCCGGTGAAACTCAAGTTGGACGACCAGGGCAATGTCGTGTTGCCGAAAGAGCACAGCGATCTGGTGATGGGGCACGGGAGCCACAACCGCAATAATAACTGCTATAACTGCCACGACGAGAGCAACTTGGAAGCGCTCCAGACCCGCGACGGCCGCCACCCGAAACTGGCCGAAAGCTCCCCGCTGTGCGGCAGTTGCCACGGCCCAACCTATGACGACTGGGAGGCGGGCGCCCATGGACGCATCAGCGGCTATTGGGACCGCAAACTCGGACCCTTTGTCCGGCAAAACTGCGTGGCCTGCCACGACCCCCATAAGCCCGCGTTCCCCCCGCGTGCCCCGGCGCCGGGCCCCCACCTCCTGCACCCCATCGCCCAAGCCGCACCGCCGCAAGAAAGGAATCCTTAAATGGCCTACCCCCCCCAATCACCTGCTGGCGCCCCAACCCCTGGCGGGGAGGGGCAGAGTCGGCGCAGCTTCCTGCGCACCTCGGCGGTGTTCGCCTCCGGCTTGGCGGCCCTGGCCGCCAGCCTGGCGCCCCTGCGACACCTGGAGGATTACACCTCCTTGGAGCTCTTCATGCAGAAGTACTATAAAGAGCTGACGCCGGAGGAGATGGCCAAAGTCCTTCAGCGTATCGAGCGGGAGGTTGAGCGGCAGTACGGCGTCCGCCCCCATGTGCGCGACCTCAAACCGATGAACGGCGTCGAGTTCGCCTACGCCCACAACCTGACTCGCTGCATTGGCTGCCGCAAATGCGTCCATGCCTGCGTGGCCGAGAACAACCAGTCGCGCACCCCGGAAATCCAATACATCCGGGTCCTGCGCATGCCGCACGGGACCTTGGACGTGGACAAGTCCGAACACCACTACGACCCCAAGCTGGTGCCCGAGAAGGGCTACTTTTACATGCCGGTCCAGTGCCAGCAGTGCAAGAATCCCCCCTGCGTTAAGGTCTGTCCAGTCCATGCCACCTGGCAGGAGACCGACGGGATCACGGTGATTGATTACGATTGGTGCATCGGCTGCCGCTACTGCGAAGCCGCCTGCCCCTACTGGGCGCGCCGGTTCAACTGGACCAAGCCCTCGATCCCCAAGGACCGCCTCAATCCGGACATGGCCTACTTGGGCAACCGCCCCCGGCGGCAAGGCGTGATGGAGAAGTGCCACTTTTGCATCCAACGCACGCGTGCCGGGCGGTACCCGGCCTGCCTGGAAGTCTGCCCCACCGGGGCCCGCAAGTTCGGCAACGTCCTGGACCCCAACAGCGAGGTGGCCTACATCCTGCGGACCAAACGGGTCTTTATTCAACTCAAGGAGGACTTGGGGACCTCGCCGCGGTTTTTCTACTACTTCGACGTATGAGGAAGATGGTTCACGACTATCGGGTGTTTCTCTGGCGCTGCTTGCGCCTGGCGTTCGCCGGGGACTGGCGCTACTACGCCTGGATGGGTTTTCTCACCGTGTTCTGCCTGTTGGGCCTCAACGCCTACGCCAAGCAGTTTGTCCAGGGCCTGGTCGTCACCGGCATGTGCGACCAGGTCTCCTGGGGCGTCTATATCGCCAACTTCACCTTCCTGGTGGGAGTGGCGGCGGCGGCGGTGATGCTGGTCATCCCGGTGTACATTTACGACAACGAAGAGCTGCATGATCTGGTTATCTTCGGCGAGCTGCTGGCCGTGGCCGCCATCCTCATGTGCCTGGCCTTCGTCACCGTGGACCTGGGCCGGCCCGACCGCTTCTGGCACCTCATCCCGGGGCTGGGCCAGTTCAATTTCCCCGCCTCGATGCTCAGTTGGGACGTGATCGTCCTCAACGGCTACCTCCTGCTCAACATCCACATTTGCGGCTACCTCCTCTACTCGCGCTACCAGAACCGCCGCCCGGCCCGCTGGTTTTACATCCCGTTCGTCTTCATCGCCATCGGCTGGGCGGTCTCGATTCACACCGTCACCGCCTTCCTCTACGTTGGCTTGGGTGGGCGCCCGTTCTGGAACTCCTCGATCGTCGGCCCGCGCTTTCTGGCCTCGGCCTTCACCGCGGGCCCGGCGTTGATCATCCTGGCTCTCCAGATCATCCGCCGCGTGACGGACTACCGCATCACCGACCGGGCGCTGTTGACCCTGCGGAGCATCGTGCAGGTCTCGATGCTCATCAACGTGTTCCTGCTCCTCAACGAAGTGTTCAAGGAATTCTACTCCGGCAACCTCCATGTGGCCTCGTCGCGCTACCTCTACGTGGGCCTGGAAGGCCACCATGCCCTGGTCCCGTGGATCTGGACCGCCATCACCTTCAACATCGTCGCCATGTTCCTCTTGGTGCTGCCGGTCAGCCGGAGCTTGCGCTGGCTCAACTTGACCTGTGTGCTGGCGTTCGTGGGGATCTGGATTGAGAAGGGCATGGGTCTGGTGATCCCCGGCTTCATCCCCACGCCCCTGGGTGAGATGGTCGAATACTCCCCCACCCTCAACGAGACCCTGGTCTGCTTCGGCATTTGGGCGTTCGGTCTTTTGGCCTACACGATTTTCCTGCGCATGGCCGTGCCGATCCTCCAGGGACGGGTCTGCAAAGCCAACGAGAGCGGGCCCGTCTTGCCCCCACGCGTCCGCCAACCCAACGCCGCCGCCGCCACCCCATGACCACCCGCCTGACCGCCCAAGACGCCCAGTCTTCCCTGCGCGCCCACGCCGCGGCCAAGGGGGCGGAAGTCCACGCCCGGTACGGTCCGGACCTCGGCTGGCATCAGTTGCACCGGTTGCTCGCCGATCGGGCCTGCGTCCGCTATCCGTGCGAGCTGGTCTTTGACGAGGGTCCGCTCCAGCCTGGTGAATGCGCGTTCGCCTCGCCGCAAGGGGCGGTCCCCGAGGCCGGCTTTATCCTGTACGTCCACCCCTACTTTCGCACCCAGCCGGGCCGGATTCCGTGGCTGGTCCTCTATCAACTGGTGGCGGTCAACTATGGCGAGTTCGCCGGGCCTGAGGACGCCGAGGCCTTCGGCGCGGCGGCCCTGGGGATCGGCGAGGACGAATACTACCGTGGCCTCTGCGCCCTGGCGGACGAACTCCAAGCGGCGCTGCCCGCCGAGGCCGGCGCCTGAGCGCGCTCACCACCGTTCTGACCCTGCGGCGGGCTTGCCCCTCGGCGCCATCCACCAACGCCCTGGACCACGACGCGCTTCTCCGCCGCGGTTGGTATCCGATTGCCGCCCGCCCGCTTCTCGTTACAATAGAGGGCGATGTCGAGCGCCGTCACCACGCTGGGATTGATTGCGGGTAACCGTTCGTTACCCCTGGTCTTCGCTCGCCAAGCCCGCCTGGCGGGGGTGCGGCGCCTGGTCGCCGTCGCCTTCGAAGGGGAGACGGACCCCGCTCTGGCCGGGTTGGTGGACGAGATCGTCTGGCTGCGGGTCGGCCAGCTTGGGCGGCTGCTCGACGCCTTCACCCGCCGCGGGATCACCCAGTGCGTCATGCTCGGCCAGATCAACCCCTCCAATCTCTTTGATCTGCGTCCCGACCTCCGGACGGTGGCGCTCCTGCTCCGACTTAAAGAGAGGAATGCCCGAACGATCTTCGGCGCCATCGCCGACGAGCTGGCCCGCGCTGGGGTCGAGTTGGTCCCTGCCACCCCCTGGCTCCAGGCGCTCATGCCAGCCGCGGGCTTCCGCTTGGGGCCCTCCCTCTCGGCCGACCAACAAGAAGACGTCGCTTTCGCTTGGCGCATCGCCAAGGAAGTGTCCCGCCTTGAGATCGGCCAAACGGTGGTCGTCAAACACGGCACCGTTCTGGCCGTCGAGGGCTTCGAGGGCACCGATCGCTGCTTGGCGCGCGGCGGGGAGTTGGCGGGACCCAAAGGGGGGGCGGTGGCGGTCAAACTGGCGCGCGAGGGCCACGACATGCGCTTTGACCTCCCGTGCGTCGGACGGCAGACGGTCGAGAACTGCGCGGCGGCGCATTTAGCCGTGTTAGCGTTCGAGGGCCAGAAAACCCTGTTGCTCGACCAAGACTACCTCCCTGGCCTGGCCAAAGCCGCCCCGATCACCCTCGTGGCCGTCGAATAAACGTGCGGGCGCGTCACGGGCCGGACCGCACCTTCAGGCTCAGGTTGCGGATCCGCATCGAGACATCGAAGGTGCCCGGCACCTCCCACCCAAGGTTCATGCCCGCGATGCGGTAGTCAGCCAAGGACTGGGAGCCCCGCAGAAAGCCTCGGCTCCAGGCGGTCTCCAAGCCCTGGCGCAGCAGCGGCAATAGGTCGGTATCGACGGTGATCCATTGCCGGTCGTGGGCGCTTTGGGCCGTGAACACACTCCCGGCGGGCGTGAAGATGAACATCTTGGTGCCACCCGTATCTTGGGCCGCGAAGGCCGCCGGAGAACGCTGGCGGTCGTCGTAGAGGGGAATGCCGAACCACAGGTATTGGCCGTAGCCGGCTGACTCGTGGTTTTGATTCTGAAGCGAGAAGAAGATCTGGAATTGGGCGGCGTGCAGGCTGGGGGAATAGTCAGGCGTGGTAAGGCGCCGCGCCTCTTGCAAGCGCGCCTCGACGTGCAGCCGGGCGGCCGCGAGGCTGGCGAGGGCCGGTGGGTTCTCGATGGGCTGTTCCACCAGCAGGTGGACCCACGGCTCACCCCCGCGGCGGGCGCGGCTGCCGTATTCGCGGCTCGCCTGCACGGCCAAGGTGAGGTCAGCTTCCGCGGCGCCGGGGCGAGCCACCCACACCGCCTTGGCCACATTGGCGTACCGCAGCACCCCTGGCCCCAAGCGCTCCGGCGCGTCGGCCGCCAACGGATAGTGGCTGGACCACTGGTCGAGGTCCCACACGGCGGTGCCGTCCGCACGCACCCCGGCGAGCGTTCCGTACGGCTGGTGGCGGCCCGGCTCCGGTCGCATCAGGACGAAGCCGTCCTGGAAATGCGGGTCCCGGATCAACTCTCGGCCCATGTCGCCCGCCGCGGCGACCCACACCAGCCACCAGACGCATCCAAGGAGAGCGGCCCAAACGGCGCGGAGGCCAAAGCGTCCGGGCGCACCGCCACGCCCGCTCGAGGCCGCCGAACCGTCGCTCTTGTCTGCCGCCGGCCTCCCCGGTTCTCGCCCTCGGAGTCTGCGGCCCACCCTGGGCGTCCCCACCACCGGCGTTCGCATGGGCGACGGGGCTGTGCCTAGGCGCCGGGCTGCCCGACGGTCTCGAAGTACCGCCGCGGCCGCTGCATCAACTCGATCTCGTAACCCTCCGGCGCGTCCACGAACGCAAAACCACTGCCATCCTCTCGGACGTGGGGACCGTCCGAAAACTGGAGGCCGAGTTGCCGCAGGTGTTTACCGAACTCCTCCAGACTGACAACCTCAAACGCCAAGTGCGTCAGGTCTGGTTGCACCGTCACCGGCCCGCTCGCGGGGAAACAACACAACTCGATCAACTCCTCGCTCTCGGGGGCTTTGAGGAAGACTAACTCCGAGCCGCGGGGCGACTTGTGCCTCCGAACTTCCTGGAGCCCGAGGACTTCCTTGTAAAACCGCACACTCCGCTCCAGCTCGTTGAGCCGGTAGCGCGTATGCAACAGCTTGGTGACGTTGCTCATCCGCCCAGCATAACCCTTCGGGGGCGGCGCGCAACCGCTCCCTCGCCCAGCCGTCCGGCCGCGTTACCCGCGGTAAATGATCTGGATGGCGTAGTCGGTCAGGACCTTCTGCGTGCCGATATCGACATACGTGTAGCTGAGCGGCGTGACGCTCACGATGTTGGCCTCCCCCACCTTGTTGAGGAAACACCCGACCAGCTCCTCGTACCGGTCGTGTCCCACCTCGACGCAATCCGTGTGCCGAAAGATGCGCACGCGGAGCTTGGTCGGCCCGCCCTCCGCGACCGGCTCCGCCCCCCCGCGTCGCGGGCTCTCGATCAACGTCTCCGTCCCCCCTTCGCGGATGGGAACGGAGAAATGTCGCTCGATCCGGGCCGCGGCGGAGGTCGCAATTGGATTGACGACGTGGACCGTCGTCGGGTCCACTTCCGGTACGATGATGGGGGCCCGGCAGGTCGGGCATTCGATGGTGGAGCCGGCGGCCCCGGCGTCCGCGGCCAAGTCTTGGTGGCAGTGTGGGCAGTGAAATGAGATGTCCATATCTACCTGGCGCTAGAACTGGTTGGTTGTTGGCTGGGAGCCGCCCTCTGACCCCTGCTCCCGGGCCGTTCGGGTGGTCCCCCGAACACTCGCCTGCCGGAGGACCGCTGGTACCCTACCCTGAGGATCGCGATTTGGCGAGCGAAAAGTGTAAGCCCGATGCATCCGACCACGAGGGTGAATCCGCGCCGGCTCATGATACGGCGGGCGAAGACGGCGCGAGCCCCTCCGGTCCAAGAGAGCCGCGGAAGCGAGTCCCACGAGCGCCCAGCGCCGGCCGCCACGGACCGCCGCGTCGCCGCCGCCCAAAGCCAGTGAAGACCACCCGGTCCGCCGCCGAGGCACAGGATCGCAGCGCCGGCCTCGGCCCGTGTTCCTACTGCCCACGGGGGCTCGGCCCGGCCCGCCAGCGCCACCACCCGACCCCACACCCGACCAGCGTAACCACGCTGGCGAAGACTCCCCAGGCAAAGGCGCGGTCCCGATACACCAACCGAACACGGCTCGGCCCGGCGGGGACCTCGAGGGTCTGGAAGGCGAGGTTGGCGCGTTCGATCGGAGTGGGACGGCCGTTCACGAACGCCTCCCAGTCGTGGTAGAACGCTTGCGCCACTACTATCCGCGCTGGACCTTCCGCCTGGACCTGGACCTCGACCGACCGAGCCGTCCAACGCGCCGCGGTCACCCGCACCTCAACCCGATTGGTCACCGTCGTGTGAGGGCGGGCCTCCAGCGGCAGATAAACCACGGCCTCCGGCGCGAATTCGGGCGAGGCCAAAGCCCGGAGCGTGTCGCCGCGACTCGCGAACCGGACCGCTTGGCCCCCGGTAATCCACGGGAGCGCGCTCGACCGCGGCGCCCAGGCCACCGTCCGCCCCGGACGGGTGATCTGCGCAACTCCCAGGAAGTCGTTCAACCGCGGATAGGCGGTGTTGGTGGTGTGATACAGCAACCGCTGCACCAGGGCGCTGGGTTCCAGGTAGAGGGAGTAGAAACCATCCACCTTGGGGATGTGGTCCAGGAGGTTGCAGTTCGCGAACAGGCCGAGGCGGCTGGCCAGGTAATCACGGGTGGGATCGGGCGGCACCCAGTGGTCCAAGTCGTGCGCGGCGGCAGGGCTCACCATCGCTCGCGCCTGGCCTAGCGTCGGAGCAGGCTGGAGCTCGGACACCCCAGGAGCGAGCACCCAGGACGGCACCGTCGGATTCTGCCAAGGCGCGTGGGCGAGGACATCGAGACCGACGACCACCAGCCCGGCCAACCCCAGCCAGCGCCGCGACTCCGCGCGCGGCGTCCGGGCCCACCCCCACCAGCACAAACCCGCCGCCCCGAGGAACACCCCGCGGCCCAGGCCGTTGTGCCAGGTGGCGGTCCAATCGTCCGTGGGGAACGGGTGGTCGTGAGCCCACCACAGGACCAGCCCGATGGCCAGTAACGCGATCGCCAGCCCCGCCCCCACCCAACGGAGCGCACGTTCGCGCTCACCCAGGGGCATTCCCTCCCAGTCCGCGACGGCGAAGGCGGCCATCCAGGGAACCACCAGAATGCACGGAACCACGAACTTGATCGGGAACCGCATGAACCCCAGGAACGGAATCAGATGGCGCAAACCACCGTAGAGGCCGCCGGCATCGCCCATCGCGAGCCACAACGATACCCCGCCTACCATCCCGAGGGCCCACACCCGTTTGCGCCTGCCGCGGGCCAGGCTCCACAACGCCGCTCCCACGACCGGCAAACCCAGATAATACGAAGCGATCCAGTATTGTCCCAACTGGGCAAAAACCCCCTGATGGGAGCGAAAGCAATGAAAGAGCGGCACGAGGAAATTCCCCCAGCCCCACCACGGCATGGCCCAACCGCTGCCGCCGAACTGGGTGTTCCGCTGTGAATGGGCCAGGAGGTCAAGAAAGGGGAGGAGCTGCGCGGCGCTGAGGGCAGCGGTCAAGCCCATGACTGCGGCCAGCCGCCGTACCATCGGGGCGCGCGGCAGGCGGCCCTGGACCATTTGCGCCGCCCATAATGCCCCGACCACGACCCAGGTCAGCAGGATCAACTCCGGCGTGCCCGCGAGCATCTGCACCGTGGCCACCAGCGCGGCCCGGAGAGTTGCCCCTCTCCCTTCCCGCCAAGCCCGTTCCACCAACCAGACGACCCACGGCATCCAGCCTAAAACCGCGATGTTGTTGGGCCACTTTAAGCTGCAGAGCAAGACGCCGTTGAGGGCGAAAGCCACCCCCGCCACGCTGGCGCCCAGCCGGCTCTTCGTGCCGTGCCACCCCAGGGTGTACATGCCCACGCCGCCAAGGCACAGATGCGCCAAGCAGAAGAGGTTCAGCGACCACGGCAGCGGCAAAACGAGATAAAGCAGGGACCCCGGATAGAGCACCAGCGTGTTCCATTGGGCGAGGAAGGGCATCCCAAAGACGTTGTAGGGGTTCCACAGCGGCCAGTCACCCCGCCAAAAGCCTTCTCGGTGGTAGTAAGCCAGCGGGTACCCGAACAGCCCGAAGTCCCGGAAGTAGAAGCTTTCGCGTCCCAGCACGACCAGCGGAAAGGCCGCCAGCAGAGTCAACGCCAGCCCAAGGGTAAACTGGCGCCGCGTAAACCACCCACCCCGCGCCTTCGGGGGTGATGGCGCCGGCAGCGATGGTGTTGACTCAGACGTCACACGCATCCAGGGGAACCAGCGAGGACGGGAGGCGTGGAGGCGGTTCGAGGCGAGCCACCCGCCAAAACGCGGCGATCATCCCCAACGCCGTCACCACCGAAATCCAGGCGCCAAGCTCGAACCTCCGGTCGTGATAGACCAAGCGAATCCGATGGGTACCCCCAGGTAGCGCCACTGCTTGAAAGGCATAGTTGGCCGGCCACACGGTCGTCGGCGCGTCGTCCACCCAAGCCCGCCAGGGATGATAATAGCTCTGGGCGACGGACAGCAGGGTGGGCGTGCTGGTCCTGACCACTAGGTCGATTCGCTGCGGCGAGAACCGTTGGGTCAGAATCCGGGCGCTGGCATCCCGGCCGGCCGCCACCACCCCTTTGGCTTCCAGCGGCAGATAGACGACTTGCGCGGGAGTGAACTCGGGCGAGAGCAGTCGGCGCAGGGTCTCCGCGCCGCTCGCGAACACGGGGGCCTGGCCGATGGTGGCCAAAGGGAGGCAGTTCGTCTGGGCCACCCACTCCACCGGGTTACCCGGCGAGGAGGTGTAGGCCACGCCCAGAAACCGTTCCAACGGCCGATAGCGGTTGGTGGCCGTGGCGTAGAGCCAAGCCTCCACCTCAGCCTCCGCCCGGAGCTGCAAGGTTGCCGCGCCGTTCACTTTGGGAATGTCGTCCAACAGATTGAGGTTCGACCATAGCGCCAACCGCGAGCCGAGAAAGTCCGGGAGGAAACCCCGCAACGTGCGGGTCTGCAAGAGCCGTTCGGCCCGCGGCGTGATCATGGCCCGCACCCCGCCGGGCTCGGGTTTGGGGCGAAGCTCCGTAACCTCGGCGGTATAGGCGGCGTTGGGGACCAGCGGCGTCAACCACGGAGTCTGAGTCTGGAGGTCCGCCCAAAGGAGGAACAGCAGGGCAAGCCCGGCTAGCCGGCGGCCCCACGGCGGACCGCGACGGGCGACGCTGGCAGCCGGGTCCGTCAACGCCCCCACCGCCTCGCGGCCCGCCCCTCGCCACACCACTGCCGCCACCGTGGCCACGAGGACCAGGGCGCGGACCAGGGCATTGTGCCAAGTGGCGGTCCACTGATCGCCCGGGTAGGGATAACGGTAAACGAACCAGAGCAGACTGGCCATGAGCGCCAGCAGCACCGTTGCCAAACTCCCCACAGCCCAGGCCTGGCTGAACGCCCGGCCTTCCCCGCGAGGGCGATCCGCCGCCACAATCCCATAGGCGGCCAGCACCGGCGCTACAAACGCCCCGAGATAGACGAACTTGATGGGATACCGGACGACCTCCAGCAGCGGTACTATTTCGCGCAGCCGTGGGTAAAGCCATCCGCTAGGACCCAAGGCCAGCACCAAGCTCAGGCAGCCCAATCCGCCCAAGAGGCGCACGCGCGGCTCCCCCCGCCCCAGCACCCCCAGCAGCCCCAGAACGACCACTCCCACCCCGGGGTAGTACGAGATCAGGAACGCCTGACCCGCTTGAAAATAGACCCCTTGGGGCGTGGAAAAACAATGGAACAGGGGAAGCAACAGGTTGGCCCAGCCCCAACCTGGCATCGACCAGAACCCGGTAGCGTAGCCGCTGCCGCGTTGGGAATGGGCCAGCAGGTCCAAAAACGGCAGCATCTGCACCGCCGTCAGTCCCGCCACCAACAACACGACGAGAGGAAATCGCCAAAGCATGGCGGGCCAGGGTGAACGCCAGCCCGTCGAACTCGAACCGCCCCCAGGCCTCGCCCCAGCCGCAGGCGAGCCCTCGCCGGCGCCCGCTGGCGACGGACACCTCCGCCCACCGCGATGCTGCCAGAGCTGGACCGCCGTTCCCCCGAACCACAGCGCCAGCAACAGCCCCCACGTTTGCAGGATCAACTCCGGCGCGCCCGAGAGCATCTGTAACCCCCCGACGCCCGCGGCGAGGGGGATGAGCCGACCCCCTTTGCACCAAGCCCGGTTGACCAGCCCAACGACCCACGGCATCCAACCTAGGGTGACCAAGTAGTTCGGGTACACGTGGCTGGAAAGCGACACACCCCCGAAGACAAACGCCACGCCGGCAAACGCCGCCGCCAAACGGCACCCCACCCAACCACGCACTAACCAGAACATCCCCATTCCCCCCAACCACCAGTGCAGGAGGCAAAACCAATTCAGGGACCACGGCAACGGCAGCAGCAAATAGAGCAGTGACAATGGGTAGAGGGTCAGCGTGTTCCATTGCGCCAGAAACGGCGTGCCGCAGTTGCTTAGCGGATTCCACAACGGGAGTCGTCCGCCCCAGAACTGCTCCCGCTGGTAATGGGCGGCGGGATAAGCCAGGGTGCCGAAATCGCGAAAGAAGAAGGCATGCGACCCCAGGACGGCCTGCGGCACCGCCGCGCAGAGGAGCAAGGCCAATACCCAGCCGAACCGCCTGGTCGTCCACCAGGACTCGACCCCCACGTGGACCGCCTGCGGCGCCGGCGTGCTCTGGCCTGGCTGCATGTGCCGGCACTGTGCCCGAAGCCGCGTTAAACCCAAGAAAAAAGCCCGCCCGCCAGCCCACACCCCTGGAGCGGGACCTCCAAGACTGGCAGCGCCACCGCTCCCCCGTCAGCGCCCGCGCCCAGCACAAACGCCAACGCCATGCCCAACGCGCCTTGCGCTGCAATATCGGTCGGCTCCTGCTGCGCGACGCCTGAGGGGATCCCCATCTTTAGGACCAGTGGAGCATGGTTTTACGTTAGTTTGTGATTTCGCTTGCTGCCCCATCGTTGAACCGAAGGAGACCAGGGACCCGAGGTCAATGCTGGCCTCCCGCCGGTTCGTTTTTTGGCCACCCCTTTAATACCTGCTCCAGCCCAGATGCAGGCCCCACCCGCTCGTGTAATCGGTATAGACCCCGGGCAGCACCAAGATCGTGTCGCCGGCGCGGGCCAGGCCATAGGCGTGGGTGATGGTCCGAAACGGCTGCGTTGCGGTGCCCGCCGCGGTGTCGTTCCCTTGGGTCGAGACGTACCAGGTCCCCGCCTCCACGCCTCCCATCGCCAGGGTCAGGAATAGGGCCGCGTAATTGCCGATGCAGTTCAGTGCTGTCATACCCCGCCATTGGAAGCCCAATGGCGGCGCGCCTGAATCGGCGGCTGCCTCTTTCCCTGGTCCGACGATGGCGGATCTCGTCGTCGGTGTTCCTCCTACGCCCGTCCGGTAGCGCGCCGTTCAGCTCCCCGGAGCTGGCTCCGGCGGGAGCGTGGTGAACCAGCGCAAGCGCGTGGGCCGCTGCTTCCTCCAGGCGAACAGTTCCAGCACCCGGGCCCGCTCCGCGGGCGTCATCTCGGCAAACCCACGGTCGTCGCCCCACCCGTTGGAGATCGCCACCGGCGCCTGGTACTCATGGACACCGAATTCCACCCAATCCCAATGCGTGATCGGCCACCAGCAGCACGACCACAGCACATTCCGGTAGTTGGCGAACAGGCCGTACGACCAGGCCCGCGGCTGGCACCAACTGTCCTGGTAGGTGCCGTGGGAAACCAACGCGTACGGCCCGATCAGCTCCTGCCCAAACGCCCC
>JAJXTA010000723.1 GCA_021784265.1 bacterium
CCGCGGTTCTCTGTCCGTCAATTCGAGGCAGCCTCACTTACCCCTTTCCTGAGCGATAGCGACGAACTGATTTGCCTCGAATACCCGGATTGGGGCCTGGATGTCTTTTCGGCTACTCGACTTGAGCTGTTCGACGAATTGAAGGAGCAGATTCTGGTGCTGTGGACCGAGTACGCAAAGGAGGCCGATGAAGTGTTGTCTGAGCCCGCCAGGTCGCTCAAGGCGAGGCTTCTGCGGGATTTCGAGGAGGTGGCCGGTGCCTAGGGACAAGCGGGATGTCGAGGCCGGCCTGGAGAGTAAAGGCTTCCAGAAGGTGGAAGGAGACCACCATTACTACGTCTATTGGTCTGCTGGGGGCAAGAAGTCCATGGCGAAGACGAAGACCAGCCGCGGCTTCGGGCGGGACATTTCGGATGACCTTTTGAGCAAGATGGCTCACCAGTGCGGCGTGACGAAGCCCAACTTTCTCAAGCTGGTGGACTGTCCGCTCCAGCGGCCTGATTACGAGGATTTGTTGAAGCAAGCCGGGAAGCTCTAGGGACGCCTTCCGGCGCGGCCGTAAGGGGCTGGGGATTTGCCAGGAGATTTGCCGCGAAGCCTCATTTCTTGGCAAATAGTTGCCGGGGGATGCATCGAGTTGCTTTGCGGCCCGGAGGCGTGAAAGTGCCTATCAGGTCGTATTTACAGAGGTTTTCACACTTATCCGCGGGGAAAGAGTGGTGGGTTGGCCGGGATTCGAACCCGGGACCAACGGCTTAAAAGGCCGCTGCTCTACCGCTGAGCTACCAACCCCACCCTGGTGGAGTCCGCGAACCCGACCCGGTGCGCCCGCAACGGAGGACTAGGCGGCGCGTTCGGGACGCCTATCACCCACTCTACCCGCCGGAGGAGCGAGGGCAAGCAGTTTTGTCCGTGCCAGCGGTGCGGAGGTGCGGCGCTGGGGGGCAAGGGTGCGTCCGAAATTCGGAAGCCCGGCACGTGGCGGGCCTCGCGGGCAGCGGCGGGCGCGTTGCCTTACTTTGCTGAGGCGGCGGTCGAGTGGCTGGGCGTGCCGATTCCCAGGAGCGCCTCGAGCGGGAGACGGGTCCAGCAGGGTTCCTGGGCGGCGCCGGTGCGGCCGAGGTTGCCGTGCGTCGCCCGGAGCGAGAAGGAACCGCGGTAAATCCGGCCAGCGAACTCCAGGCGCACCTCCCCGCTCGGTCCGCGGGCGCTCGCGCCTTGATAGAAGTTCACGAACGCCGCCACCTCCCGCACATCGACAGGGGAGTCAAACTCGATGAACTCGTAGTCCCGCCCCGGTGAGGACCGGTGGTCCTTGTAATAGTAACCTTCGGACGAGCGCGGGTGTTGGAAGAACAAGGTCCGCGCCCCGGGATGAGGTGTGGCGTAGAGGTCGAGGTCGATGTCCTCCTGCCAGCGGATGCCGATCTTCAACGGTCCGGTGGTGCCCGAGGGCGGTGGCGGGGCGGACTCGAGCAGGGTGTCGCGCGTGATCCAGTCGGTCGCGGGCACGGTCCGCGTGAGCCGGAGCATCTCGACCTTGGTTTGCCGGGTGTCGATGGTCCAGGCGCGGGAGGCGGCGTCGGCGCCCGCCGCGCGTCGGCGAAAGGCGGCGACCGCGGTGGGCAGGTCGCCCGACAGCGTGACGAGTTGCGCCGCGCGGCGGGCGAGAAACAGCGTCCAAAAACGCGTGACCTTCTCCTGGTGCAGGTCGTTCAGCCAGGGGTCGCCGAAATAGACCCAGTAAAGCGCCAAGTGGGGCAGGGCGTTGGCCCCGCCGCTGAACCCAAAGACGGACCGATCCTCGGGCGCGAGCAGATTCCCGTCCGACGGAAAGTAGCCCTCGGTCATCGAGAAGGCGGGTTCTTGGGCGTCTTGGTACAAGGGACTGCCGATGAGCAGGACGGGCACGCGGGCCTGGGGCGCCGCCAGGTTGTCCGCGAGGAACCGGCAGAACTGGGGCAGCCGAATCGCGTCCTTGAAATCGAGCCGCGGGCTGGTCGGCTTGGGATGCTCCTGGGCCAGGAACACCTTCAGGTCGTGGATCGCCGGCGCGAACTGGTTGGCGCGCGTTTTCGGGCTGGCGAAGGCCCGGGCGTCGGGCAGTGTGATCTGGGCCACGCTGTGGAGCTGGAAGGCGTCGTAGATCGCCACCGTGCTGTTCAGGGGCAGGTCTTCCACCAGCAAGCGAACGACGCTCCGGTACACTTCGTCTTTCACCGACCGGTCCAGGTAGGGCGAGAGGCCGATGACGAAGGTCTGGGGCGGCGGCGGGGCCTTCGCGGTGCCGGAGCCAGCGGTGGTCCCGGCAACCCCCGCTTGGACCAACAGCGCCAGCGTTACGGCGAGAATGAGCGGTCGCATAGCATTCCTGGTTCTACGGGCCACCGTTGCCCGCCGCCGGGGCGCGCGGCACCCCGGTCAAGCGCCCCCCCGGCTCGTTGGCCTCCAGGTGATGCCGCAACTGCTCGGACAACTGATCGAGGATGACCTGCTTCTTCTCGGACTGGTTCTGCCGCCGCGCCGCCTCCCGGTGGAACATGGACCGGCTGTACGCGACCAGGGCCGCAAGCTGGTTTTCCAGCCGCATGAGGTTGCCGGTGGCTTCGCCCAGGCCGCGCCGCTCGCGCGCCACGCTCTCCTCCAGCCGCAGCCGTTCCTGGTCGAGCTGCCGGAACGTTGGGTCCTGGGCGAGCCGCACGGGCCGATGTCGGGCGTACAGCGTGGTGAGGTAGATGCCAATCACCGCCGAGAGGAAGATTTCCGCCAGCGCCTGACCGGCCACGGTGACGACATCCACCCATTTGGCGCCGGCAAAATTGAGCGGGGCGCTGGCTGGAGCGGAGGGATTATCGAACACCGTGAGCGCGGCAATGTGCTCGTTAATCCCTTTGGAGAGGGTCGGATAGACACAGGCATACGCCGCCAGCCAGAC
>JAJXTA010000724.1 GCA_021784265.1 bacterium
ACCCGCGGCGGTAGAACCGCTCGAAAATCAGCGCTTGGTCCGCGAGAGGGATCCCCGGCCCCGCATCCTCGACCCAGAGCCGCACCCGCTGCTGGGAGGGGCGGGCGGATTGGCACCAGACACCGCCCCCGGGCGAGCCCGCCAGAGTCTGAGAGCACGAAGTATGATTGCCGCGCCCGCACGGTTCCGTCCACGCCGAACCGCCACCGGGGCCTCGAGCCGGGGCAAGGACCGGCCCACCGTCTCGACATCCACGCGTTAACTGACGGTCCCGGGGTGGGCCTGATTCAAGCCCGGTCAGGGGTACTCCAGCCGCTGTTGGAGCTCCCGCAAACCGCGCGTGGCGAGGAGTTGCCGATCATCGTGCAGCACGACCAAGGCGTCGCCGTTGGCGTTGGATTGGAGTCCCTTGACCCAACGGGTGTTCACCAGAGTGGAACGGCTGATGCGCAAGAACTGCCGGGGCGACAAGGCTGCCTCCAGGTTCAAGAGCGTCTCGCGCACCACCTGGTTGCCGGCCGCGGTGTGGACCACGACGTAGTTCGCCGCCGACTCCAGGTAAATCACCTCCTCGACCTTGAGAAAAAGCGTTTGCCGCCCGTTCTTCACGGCGATGCGGCTGAGGTAGGCGGGAGGCGGTTTGGCCGCGTGCAACCAGGCCAGGAGCCGCTGGTTGTCGGCGGCGCGGTGTTGGGTCTCCAAGTGCTGCCGGGCATGTGCCACCGCCTGGTGCAGCCGGGCCTGGGTAAACGGCTTCAGGAGGTAATCCAGGGCGTGGGCTTCGAAGGCCTGCACGGCGTGCTCGTCATGTGCCGTGACGAAGATCGCCGCCGGGCGTTGGTCGGCGGGCAAGGCCTGGAGCACCTCCAGACCGCTCACCTCAGGCATTTGCACGTCCAGGAACACCAGGTCGGGGCGCTGGGCCCGGAGGAATGCGATGGCTTCGGGACCGTTGCTGGCTTCACCGATGACCTCCAGCTCCGCCTCTACCTCGAGCAACTTGCGCAGCCGGGCGCGGGCCAGCGCCTCGTCATCGACAATGAGGGCGCGAAGAATCACAAGGCGGTCCCCGCGGGCGGTCCGGACACAGGGGCCACACCGGTCCGCCAAGGCACGCGGACTTCCGCCGTGACCCCTCCGGCGTCGCCAGGCCGCAGTTCGAGCCCGCCCCGGTCGCCGTATAGCTCCTTGAGGCGCGAGCGGATATTGCTCAAGCCGACCCCTTCTTTGAGTTTGCCATCGCGACCGACGCTCGCCGGCCGCCCGCTGTCGCTGACCAGGAGGCGCAACACTCCCCCCGCCCGCGCCACGGTGATCGCGACCTTGCCCGCGCCGATCTGGGCTTCGATCCCGTGTTTGATCGCATTCTCGACGAGAGGTTGCAGGGTGAGGATGGGCACAATCGCCTCCAACGCCGCCGGTTCAATGGCTTTCTCGATTTGCAGCCGCGCACCAAAGCGCGTCTGTTCGATGTAGAGGTAGCGCTCGAGAAAATGCAACTCCTCACGCACGGCGACCTCCTGACGCTCCGAGGCATGGAGGGTGAGGCGCAATAAATCGCTGAGCGCCTCGATCATCGCCTCCGCCGCCGTGGGGTCCACCTGGACCAGCGAGGCGATCGAGTTCAGGGTGTTGAACAGGAAATGCGGGTGGATCTGCATCCGCAACGCCTTGAGCCGGGCTTCGACCAAGCGGGCCTGCAACTCCGCTTCCCGATGCTCCCGGTCTCGCGCCCGCTCGTAGAAGCGCAACGCATGGGCCACCGCCACCAAGCCCCAGAACGTCGGCAACTGAAAGGTGATCCGCCGCAGGACCACGAACGCCGTGGTCCGCGCCTCCCGTCGCGGCCGGGGTGCACGGTTGGCTTCCGGCCCGGGCAGCGCCACGGGCGGCGGGCTGAGGTAGGCGAAAAAACCAACCACGCCGAAGCTCAAGAGGCACACGACCACATAGGCCCAGATGGAGCGCCGCCACGTCCCCCGCTCCAACGTGTAGGCTGAACAAGTCCAGACGATCAATGGGGTCAGGAAGAGCCAGGGTAATAACCGCATTAAGGCTGCCCCCAAGGACTGGCCCAGATGGACCGATTGGAGCAGGGCCATCTCCAACGCCGAGGCCACCGCGATAAACAACCAAAACGCCAAGACCAACCACCAGAAACTCGCAAACCGCCACCGCCGCGGGGCTACCGCCGCGGTCGCACCGGCGAGGCCAGGGGTTGTCTTCATGCCAAGTATTGGCCGGAAACGAGCGCAACCCCGCTCCGGCCGGTCCTTACCTTCCCAGGCTAGCGGGCTGAGGCCGGCAAGTCACGTCCCGGCGTCACGATTCATCCCAGGTTCCGGCACCTTCGTCCCGCCTTCAGCCCGTTCCATCACATCCCGGGCAATCTCGCGCCGCGGCGGGCGTCTAGCCGAGGAGAATGCGGCGCGTCCAAACCAATCAGCTTATCCTGGGTCGCCTCGCCCCGGCGGAGGCCGTGGCGGGGCGTTCCGGGGAGCGCCGGCCCGCCCGCGCAGCCGGCCCGCCCGGTGCGGTTCGACGGCCCCCACGCTTCGCCCAGCGCTGGCACCAGCCCAAGGACCGCACGCACATGACCCGAAACCCACTGTTCCGCATGACGCACCAAGCCTCCGTCCAGGCTTGGTTGTGACCGTGCCGCCACCCCGCTGGAGTATGCACCCTGAGAGTTCAAGCGCCGGCCGACCACCCCTGTGGCGATCGGTTCTGGACATGCTTCTCCTCACGTTCCTGCTCGCGGCCGGGACACCGGCGGCGGCACAGACGCCGCCGCCCACCCTGCCGCCCGGGGTGCAAGATGTGGTCAAGTTGGCGCGGGCGGGCCTCTCGGACGACGTCATCCTGGCGCAGATCAAGAGCGCCGGAGCCAGCTACGCTTTGACCGCAGATCAGATTATCTAACTCAACAGCAAAG
>JAJXTA010000725.1 GCA_021784265.1 bacterium
CGGCCAGGCCAGGCGCCGCGGATCGGCATACGCCGCCCGCACCACCGGCACGGTCACCTCCCCGCCCGTATGGACCAGGAGCGGCAGCCCCGCCGCCGCCATCCGCTCCCAGAATCGCGTGTAACGACGATCAGCACAGTCGATGTTCTGGCAGTTGGGCAGGCACTTCATCAAGACCGCCCCACCAGCCACGCACTGCTCCAGCTCCGCGAGCGCGTCCGGCCGCCCCGGGTGAATCGACACCCCGGCAAGGAACTCGGGGTGCTGTCGGCTCAACTCCAGCACATAACCGTTGGGAACATGAAACGACCCCCGGTCCCGCTGGAGCCGCCCCTGATCGTCATAGACCTGTTCGTGCGCCAGGATGACGACCGCGTCGAGCGAGGACGCCCGCACCCACTCCAGCAGCCGGCTGACATAAAGGTGGTCGAGGTCACCCTCCAAAGCCCCCGGCGGCAAGCCAATCCCGCGGGTCAAAAAGCCCTGGACCATCCGCCGCCACCACGGCGGTGACCGCAACCAACACCCCGAGCCGCCGCGCCCATTCCCAACGATATGCACGTGCATGTCGATCTTGAGGGCAGGGGGTGAGGCGGGCTCCGGGTCACGGAAATGTGGCGGCAGCGGCATCGGTGGCTATTGCTAACCTGCCGCACGGGCCGGAGCAAGCCGAAGAGGCTGGAGGCTGCGACCACCACCTCTCGCCCCGCCGGGCGGCGGCATCAACTCGGGACCAGTTTCGCTTTCCCTCGCTCCGCCCCCCGTGGCTAAATGGGCGCATGGAACCGAATCTGCCGCCGCTGGTCGGGGGCACGCTTTACCTGGTGGCAACGCCCATCGGTAACCTCGAGGACATCACCTTGCGTGCCTTGCGCGTCCTCAAGGACTGCGACGTGGTGGCGGCCGAAGACACCCGCCACACCGGCCAGTTGCTCCACCATTACGGCCTCAGCAAGCCCCTGCTCAGCTACTTCCAATTCAACGAGGCGCGGCGGGCGGAAGAAATCCTGGGCCGCTTGGCCCAGGGCGAGAAAGTCGCGTTGGTCACCGACGCGGGTAGCCCGGGCATCAGTGATCCGGGCGAGCGGGTGGTGCGCGCCGCGCGGGCGGGCGGGTTCCGCGTCGAACCGGTGCCGGGGCCGTGCGGTCTGGTGGCGGCCTTGACCGCCAGCGGCCTCCCGGCTTCGGAATTCCATTTTGTCGGCTTCCTGCCCCACAAATCGGGCCAACGCCACCGGGAGTTGGAGCGCCTAAGGCAGATCCCCGCCACCTTGGTTCTCTACGAATCGCCTTACCGCGTCGAGCGCCTGTTGGTCGAGTTGGCGGAGTTGTTGCCGGATCGGCCCGTGGTCCTGGCGCGGGAACTGACCAAACGCTTCGAAGAGTTCCTCCGTGGCACGCCCGCCGAGCTGCTGGCAGTGGCGCGGCGCCGCGCCCTGCGGGGTGAGTTCGTCGTGGTCATCGGACCGGCCCCGGGCTGATCTCCTGATCCCGTGAGCGCACCCTGGTATCGGCTCCACACGCCGGCGGCGGTCCCCTCCCCTGCCTTGCTCCTCTACCCCGAGCGGATCGACGAGAATATCCGGCGCATGATCGCCCTCGCCGGCGACCCGGCACGGTTGCGCCCCCACCTCAAGACCCACAAGCTGGCGGAAGTGCTCCAGTTGCAGACGGCCCGCGGGATTACCAAGTTCAAGTGCGCCACTATCGCGGAGGCGGAGTTGGCCGCCGAGTGTGGCGTGCCCGACCTGTTGCTGGCCTATCAGCCGGTGGGGCCCAACGTGGGGCGCTTGCTCCGCCTCGTCGCCCGGTTTCCGGCCACGCAGTTCTCCGCTCTGGCCGACGACGCCGACGCCCTCCGCGCGCTGGCGTCCGCCTGCGCCGGTGCCGGTGTCCAGTTACCCGTGCTGCTCGATATCGATTGCGGCCAGCATCGCACCGGGGTGGCGCCCGGCCCCGGGGCGATCGCGCTGTACCAGCTCCTCGCCACGTTGCCCGGCCTCACCCCAGGCGGTCTCCACGCCTACGACGGTCACATCCAGGGGGAGGACCCGGCGGCGCGGACCCGCGACGGCGAGGCGGCCTTCGCCCTGGTGCGGGCCTTGCGGCAGGAGCTGCGCGCGGCACACCTGCCCGTACCGCGCGTGGTCGCGGGCGGCACGCCGACCTTCCCGATCCACGCCCGTCGGCGGGACGTCGAATGCAGCCCAGGCACCTGTGTGCTCTGGGATCAGGGCTACGCCACCCGCTTACCAGACCTCGCCTTTGTGCCCGCCGCGGTCGTGCTCACTCGAGTCGTGAGCCGACCCGGGCGCGGGCGTCTCTGCCTGGACCTCGGACACAAAGCCATCGCGGCGGAACACCCGCCGCCGCGGGTGCATTTTCTCGACCTGCCGGACGCCACCCCCGTCGCCCACAGCGAGGAACATCTGGTGATCGAAACGCCCCAGGCTCATGCCTTCAAGGTCGGCGACTGCCTCTACGGCGTGCCGTGGCACATTTGCCCCACGGTCGCGCTCTACGCCGAAGTGACCGCGGTCGTGGCCGGTGAGGCCGTGGCACGCTGGCCGGTCCGCGCCCGGGCCCGCGCGCTCTCCATCTGAGGCTCCCCGGATGACCCCGGACCATGCAACCCAAGGGCAACCCGGCGCCTCTCCTGCCAGCCGCGAGGCTCGGCGGCCGCGGGAACGCCCACCACCTGGGGCTCCCCTACCGACCGAGACCCATGCGCCGATGCGCACCCCCACCGACACCTGACACTTGTTTAAGCCGACCACCTCACTCCGATGCTGATCTTCGACGCCCATCTGGACTTGGCCATGAACGCGCTGGAATGGAACCGCGACCTCACGCGCCCGATCCAGGAAATCCGCCAGCGCGAGCAGGGCCGCACCGACAAGCCTGACCGCGGCCAGGGCACGGTGTGCCTG
>JAJXTA010000021.1 GCA_021784265.1 bacterium
AGGGCTTCGGTCATGCGGGCCGCCTGCCAGGTGGCGGCCACGTCGTGGGTGCGGAGCAGGGCCACCCCGCAGCCGACCCCCCAGGCGGCACACGCCAATGACGCCGGAAGACGGGACTCGACTTCGGCGCCGAGCAATTTGCCGACGAATGACTTACGCGAAACTCCGAGCAATAACGGTCGCTCAAACCTAGTAAACCATTCCAGGTGCCGGAGCAAATCCAAATTGTGTTCGAGGGCTTTGCCGAAGCCAATGCCCACGTCCAGGATGACGTGGTCGGGCTCGACGCCGGCTTGGGCGAGCCGGGCGAGCCGATCGGTAAAGAACGCCCCGACCTCCCGGCGGACATCGTCGTAGTGCGGGCGCTGTGGCATGGTGGGTGGGCTGCCCTGGGCGTGCATACAAACGTAGCCCGCCCCGGCTGCGGCCACGAGGCGCCACATCAGATCGTCCTCGCGGTTGGCGGCGACGTCGTTGACCAGGCTGGCGCCGGCGGCGAGCGCGGCGCGGGCCACCGCTGGTTTTCGGGTGTCAATCGAGAGCGGCACCTGGACTTCTCCGGCCAGGGCCTCGATCACCGGCAAGACCCGCCGCAACTCTTCGGCCTCCGGCACCGGCACCGCTCCCGGGCGGGTCGATTCCCCGCCCACGTCAATGATCTCGGCCCCTTCCCGCACCAGTTGCCGGGCATGGCTCACGGCGGCTTCGGCCTCCAGATAGCGGCCCCCATCGGCGAACGAGTCCGGGGTCACGTTCACGATCCCCATGATCACCGTCGGGCGCGGGAAGACGAACTGACAGCGGCCAGCTTTGAGAATCATGGCCAGGGCAAGACGGCGGGCGGACCGGCTGGGGTTCGGCGGCGGCGGGGGCCTTAGCCCGTCGGCGCGATCAGCCCCTGCGCCGAGTGCACCAGCCGCTCCGCAATCGCGGCCACGAGCGCGTCCGGCACACCCATGCGGGGATTGGCCGACTGCGCCAGCATGTGGCATTGGTCGTTCACGTAGTCGATGAGGACCCACTCGCCGGCGTCCGTCAAGGCCACTTCGCTGGAAAAGAACTGCATCCCCGTCAGGGCCGCCAAACCCGCGGCCAAATCCCGGAGGGGACCCAGTTTCCAGCGCTCTTCTTCCGCCGCCGAAACCAGGCGGTAGTGGTCGGTATAACAATTCCACCAGCAACACCACACCCGGCCGAAGACGTAATAGACCCGAAAATAGCCCGGGTCGGTGTCCAAGAGCGTGGGCGTCACGCGCCGTTGCAGGAGGTAGTGGGTATCGGGCCAAGCCGCGGCGGAGCGGGCCAGGTCGCCTTCGTTGGTGGCGTCGAGGATCACGCCCTTGCGGCCGTAGCCCAGGGCAGGTTTGATGACAAAGGGCGAACCCAACAGCTCCCGCTCGGCGGCGGTCAACGTCAAGGCGGCGGCGCGGCTGGGCTCGACAATGAGGGTGGGCGGCGTCGTGAAGCCCTGGGCGACCAGGCGGGGGTGCAAGCGCGCCTTGTCGAAGGCGGCCAACGCCACGTCGGGCGGATCGATCACGCGGCTGCCCAGCTCGTGGGCGCGGCGGACCAGCCGGTGGTAGGGATCGGTCGGCTCATGGTGTTCGCTGTGCATATTCAGCAACACCCGGGCGCGCACCTCTCCCCGCTCGAGCCGCTCGCGGAACGGCGTGACCCACAACGGCTCGACGAGGAAGAAGTTCAGCCGGCGCTCCGCGCAATGCTGTTGGACGCGGTGAATGAAGAAATCATCCGCGTCCAGCTTGTGGGTCATGACCAGCTCGTAGGTGCGCGCCACGGGGCGGAGTATCCGGCGGGGTGTCCCGCGGTGTCAATCGGGTGTCCGGGTCGCCGGTTGGGCGGCCGGCTGAGGGGATCGGCGTGGCGAAGCGCCGTTGGGGTTGGATTTTGCGTTGCGCCCCGGGCGTCGGCGCGTTTAGCTGTGGCCTCCATTTAATCATGAAACCATCCGCGCTCCTCAAACCCAAACAAGTGTATCTGGTGGCCAATGGCGACCTGCGGCTCTCCGCCAATCAGAAGTGCTGGCCGGAGCAGGCGAAGATGGAGGCGGCGCTGACGTCCGCCTTACGGGCCGAAGGGTGGCGCGTGGTGCGGGCCCATCCCTATGACCGGGAGAAGCAGCACGGTTTTATCGACTCGCAAAAGATGGGCCTGGCGGTCTTCCGGACGCTCGACCCCGCCGCGCCGCTCATCGTGGCCGAGTCGGTCTGGCAGTACAGCCAGCACGTCTTGCCCGGCTTGTTCACGCACCGCGGGCCGGTGCTCACCGTGGCCAACTGGAGCGGCACGTGGCCGGGGTTGGTGGGCATGCTCAACCTCAACGGGTCGCTGACCAAGATGGGGGTGCGCTACAGCTCGCTCTGGAGCGAGCGGTTCACCGATCGGTTCTTTAAGGAGGGGTTGCGCCAATGGCTGGCCGAGGGAACGATTGCCCACGACCAGAGCCACGTGCAGGACCTGGCCCGGCTCAAGCTCCCGCTGGCCGACGAGCGCCTGGGCCGGACCGAAGGCCGCCGGCTCAAGACGCAAAAGGCCCTGCTCGGGGTCTTCGACGAAGGGTGCATGGGGATGCATAACGCCATCATCCCCGATGAACTCCTCAACCCCACCGGCGTCTTCAAGGAGCGGTTGAGTCAGTCCGCCCTTTACGCCGCCCTCCAGCAGGTGCCCGAGGCCGAGGCCGAGGGGGTGCTGGCGTGGTTGGAAGGGCGCGGGGTGCGGTTCCACTTCGGTGCCAACGAGGAAACCGACCTCACCCGGCGGCAGGTGTTGGAACAGTGCAAGATGTATATCGCCGCGGTGCGGTTGGCGGCGGAGTTCGGCTGCGCGGCCATCGGGATCCAGTACCAACAGGGCCTCAAAGACCTGGCCCCGGCCAGCGACCTCGTCGAGGGGATGCTCAATAACGTGGACCGCCCACCCGTGCGCTGCGCCCACACGGGGCGCGTGCTCTTTGCCGGCGAGGCGGTGCCTCACTTCAACGAAGTGGACGAGTGCGCCGGCCTTGATGGCCTGGTCACCTACCAGCTCTGGCGGACGTTGGGGTGGGCGCCGGAGAACACCCTGCACGACGTGCGCTGGGGCCAGCACTATCGGGGCGACGGCCTTGATGACTACGTCTGGGTGTTCCTGATTTCTGGCGCGGCGCCGCCGGCCCACTTTGTCGGCGGCTGGCGCGGGGCCAGCAGCGAACGTCAGCCGCCGATGTACTTCCGGCTTGGGGGCGGCACCGTCAAGGGCATCTCGAAACCCGGCCACATCGTCTGGAGCCGGGTCTTCGTGATGGAGGGCAAGCTCCACTGCGACCTGGGAGTGGCGCGGGTGGTCGAGCTGCCGCCGGCGGAGACCGAGCGCCGCTGGCGCGAGACCACGCCGCAGTGGCCGATCATGCACACGGTGCTCAACGGGATCAGCCGGGACCAGATGATGGCCCGGCATAAGTCTAACCACATCCAGGTGGTCTATGCGCCCAGCGAGGCGCAGGCCCATCGGGGCTGTCGGATCAAGGCGGCGTGCCTGGCGGAGTTGGGCCTGGAGGTCCACCTGTGCGGTCAGGTGGACCTGGGCTGAACCGGGGCCCAGACGGCGCCGGCGCGAGGGTCGGTTGGGTGGGACCCGGCGCTTCGAGCACGCGATAGAACCGTGCCGGCACGGCCGACCCCGGGTCGGTGACCGCGGCGGTCAGCCCGTTCCCGTGGCTGACCCGAAAGTGACGACGGGAACAGCATCACCCAGCGCGGGCACGAAGCGATTGATGAAACGGACCGCCAGCGTGCCATCCAGGGTGGCGGCACGCCCGCTGCTGACGGCGAGTTGGTCGAACTGAACGCCGGGGGTGCCACCCCCAACTTCGAGCATTTTCCCTTCTTTGCGCCTTGCGTTGGGCCGCCCGGGCGCTTGAATCGGGGCGCCATGAATGAACCCATTGCGGCGCTCCTGGAGCTGTCGCATCAGATCGGGCGGGAAGACCGCCAGTTGGCCCTGTTGGGGGAGGGTAACACCTCGACCCGGCTGAGCGGGCGCCAATTCGCGGTCAAGGCCAGCGGCAGTTGCCTCGCCACCCTGAGCGAAGCGGAGGTGACCGTGTGCGACCTGGACAAGGTGCTGGCGTTGCTCGACCGCAAAGCCGTCCCCGATGCCCGCATCGACGCGGCGTTGCTGGAAGCCCGCGTGGACGCCGCGGCCAAGAAGCCCAGCGTCGAGGCCATGTTCCATGCCTGGTTGCTCACGTTGGAAGGCGTGCACTTCGTGGGGCATTGCCACCCCGTGACCGCCAACCAGGTCCTGTGTTCACCGCGGGCCCGGGATTTCGCCGAGCGACGCATGTTCCCTGACGAGGTGGTCTGCTGTGGGCCGGCCTCGGTTTATGTGCCCTACGCGGACCCGGGCCTGCTCCTGGCGCGGGAAATCCGCGAGCGCACCGCCGCGTTCGTGAAGGAGGCGGGCCAGGTGCCGCGCCTGATCGTGTTGCAGAACCACGGGCTCGTCGCCCTGGGCGCCACCCCCACCGCGGTGCTGGCGGCCTTGCTCATGGCCAGCAAAGCCGCCGCCATCTTCGCCGGCGCGGCCGCAATCGGCGGCCCCAACTTCCTCCTCCCCCAGCAAGTCCAGCGCATCGCGGGCCGGCCGGACGAAGCCCACCGCCAGCGAGAACTGCGGATCTGAGCCGGGCCGCTCGACCATGACTCCACTCTTGGTTGGCATCGAGATCGGGGGCACGAAACTGCAGGTCGTCACGGGTGAACCCTCCGGCGCGATTACCGCGCGCTTCCGGTTTGCCGTGGATCGCGCGCAAGGCGCCGCGGGCATCCGGCAGCACATCCAAACCACTCTGGCTCAGGTGCAACAACGGCACCGCCTGGCCGGCCTCGGGGTGGGGTTCGGCGGGCCGATTGATTGGGCTACGGGCCGGATCTGCTGTTCGCACCACGTTGAAGGCTGGTCCGACTTTCCGCTCGGCGAGTGGCTCCACTCGTTGACGCAGGCCCCCGTCCGCGTGGATAACGACGCCAATGTCGCCGCCCTGGGCGAGGCCCGCGCCGGCGCCGGGGCCGGCCGCGATCCGGTCTTCTACATTACGCTCGGTAGCGGCGTTGGGGGCGGCCTGGTTAACCGCGGGACCATTTATCACGGGGCGGTACCCGGCGAGGCCGAGATCGGCCATGTCCGGCTGGATCGAGTTGGCGCCACGATCGAGTCCCGCTGCGCCGGGTGGGCGGTGGACCGGCGGGTGCGGGAGGTAATCGTCGGCGAGCCGGCTGGCTTGCTAGCGCGCCTGGCCACGGGCCAGGAGGGAGCCGAGGCGCGCCACCTCGGCCCGGCCCTCGAGCAAGGAGACGCCGCGGCCCAGCGGATTCTGCGCGAGACGTGCGAGGATTTGGCCTTCGGCCTATCACACGTGGTGCATTTGTTTCACCCGGAGGTAGTGGTAATCGGCGGAGGGTTATCGCTGCTGGGCGAACCGTTGCGGGCGGGAGTGGCCGCGACGTTGCCGCAGTTTTTGATGACGGCCTTTGCCCCCGGGCCGTCGGTGGCGTTGGCGGCCTTAGGGGAGGATGCCGTGCCGGTGGGGGCTCTTGCCCTGGCGGCCCGCCCCGACTGAGGCCCGCCCCCGCTTCCGAGCACACGCCGCAGGTGGCCTCGACCTCGGCCTGTTACTCGTAACGGAACGACAGCAGCGGCCGGTTCCCCTCGGGTTGGACAAGCCGATACATTCCCGCGCGGGTCAGCGGCGCGGGGAGCTCGAAGCAGTCCAGGTGCAGATGCTTCCGCCCAGCGGTGATGGCCAGCCCGCTGACGGGCGTGAGCCGCCTTGGGGTGCCCCCGTCCGGCGCCAGCACGAGGCCACGGGACAGGATCGAGTTGGTGGAACGGTATCCCACCCAGAGCACCACCGTGTCGCTCTCCCGCGGCGCTCCGTCCATCGTGACGACCTCCACCAGTCGGCCAACTCCGAGCCGGCTGGCGAGCGACTGAAGCCGGTTCTGGAATCGGTAACGCCCCAGGGACACCGGCCGCACATCGTGTTGCAGGCGGTAGTAGCGGTGAAGGTATCTGACCGCTTGCGTGAGTTCATTGGTTTCCAGCGTCCCACGAGTGAGCCGCAGACAGAGGGGCGTGAAACCAGCCTCGGCAGCCCCGCGCTTCAGGTCCACGGTGCCGGGTGCCGGCCGGCGCAACGAAAGGCTCAGTGCGAGCAGCGCCACCAGCGCCACCGCGACCCCCAGGATCGTGGAGCGAGCGCGCCACAGAACTAAACGGTTGAGTCGCACGGTCTGACAGTTTCCGGCACCTCCAGGAAACTACTTCGGTCACGATACCCGTTCAACGTTAACCCACCCGACAGGCCAACCCGCCGCTCCGCAGGGAGGGACTGGAACTCGGCCCTCAGGCTCGCTCATACCCAGACTGACTCGATCTGTGGCTGGGCGAGCCGAATCCTCGGGCTGGTCGTACCCGGCGCCGTGCGCGGGATGCCGCCGGAGGCACCCTGACCGTTGGGCCGGCGATCAGCCTCCCGGCGAGGAGGAGGGCGTAACGCCCCGCCTCCCCGCCGTGAAGCCTTGCACTTACGCCACCTTCACCTCGATGGCGCGCGGACGGGCTTTCTCCTGCTTGACCACGCGCACCTTCAGCACGCCGTCCTTGAACTCAGCGCCCACCTGGGTGCCGTCGGCGTCTTCAGGCAGCGTGAAGCTGCGCTCAAACCGCCCGTAGGCCCGCTCGATGCGATGGTAGCGCTTGTTCTTCTCTTCTTTCTCGTACTTCCGGTCGCCGGAGAGGGTCAGTACGCCGCTCTCGACCGTGACCGATACGTCCTCTTTGCGGACCTCCGGCAGCTCGGCCTTGATGAGGTACTCCTTGTCGTCCTCAGTGATGTCCACCAGCGGCGCCCATTCGGCCACCGTCATCGTCTCTTCCTTGCCGTCGGTGCGACGGAAGGGGGTGAGGTTGAACAAGGAAGTCAACCGGTTCTGCAAGTCCGACATTTCCTTAAATGGATCCCACACTTTCGAGGGGTCCCAACGACTCAGTGTTGTCATTTGCTTTGCCTTTCTCGAGGCGGACTCTCATTCGTTGGCTTGGCCTGGTTGCCGCCGTTCATTCAGGCCAAGGAGGCTCGATTTGTTACCGCCCATTTCGTGACGGGCGAGCAAGCGAACCATTTGTGTATGTAACAGGAACCATGCCCGGTCGATCTCCGGGGTTGGTTATCTACATAAGTTACGTCTGATGAAGATAATATGCATTATGGCCATGGCCTTGTTAAAGGGCCGAACTGCGCCCTAATGCGCCATCATGGCGCATTAAAAGTGTGCCACTTTGGCGCAAATAGCCCATCCCGCGCGGACAGTATCCAACCCGCTTGGCCGAGACTGGCTGGTTTCTCGACGAGGCCAGCGCTTGACGGGCTTCGCGCTCGGCGTCCAAGGTCGCGGGTGCTTCTTACCTGGCCGGTTCGCCAGCCTGAGAGACGTTGCCTATGAAGATCACCGTTTACCGCAAAGCCGGGTGCCTTTGGTCCGCCGCTGTTATTGGTTTTCTCGAGGCGCTCGACCTCCCGTTTACCGTCAAGAACATGACGGCGAGCCCGCGTTACTTGAACGAGTTGCGGAAGAAATCCGGGCAAACCATGAGTCCGAGCTTGGACATCGACGGGGTGATGATTCCGGATGCCAGTGTCGAGGCGGTGGCGAAGGTGCTGGAGGAGCGCGGGCTCGTGATTTGAGACGAGCGAGTGACCGGGCTTGAAGCCGGGCGGCGCATGGGGTTACCTTGCCGGCGTTGAGCCTGACCTGGAATTCCTGGCGGCGTTTGGGGTGGACGGCGTTTCTCCTGAGCTGTGGCGGCGTCCTGCTGCTAGCGGGACGAAGCTGGGCCGGGGTGGGACCGGCGCCGCAGTTGACGCTGTACGTTGCCCCGAACGGGGATGACCAGTGGAGCGGACGCCTTCGCGCTCCGAATCGCGCCGGGACCGACGGCCCGCTGTTGAGCCTGACCGGCGCCCGCGATGCCCTCCGTCGCCGGCGCGGGGCGGCGTCTGGCCCGCTTGGCGCGGTGACCGTGATGGTTCGGGGCGGGAGGTATTGGCTGACCGCCCCTTTTGTGCTCGAGCCGGAAGATTCGGGCTCGTCGAACGCGCCCGTTGTGTATGCCGCCTATGGCAACGAGCGTCCTGTGTTCAGCGGTGGGCGGGTGCTGACCGGGTTCCACCAGAACGGCGCGTTGTGGGAGTGTGTCGTTCCCGAAGTGCGGGCCGGTCGCTGGTATTTCCGGGAGTTGTTCGTCAACGGCCAGCGTCGTCCCCGGGCGCGCTCGCCGAACCACGGGTATTTCCGGATCGCCGGCCTGCTGCCCGGCGGGCGGGACGCGCACGGCAAGCCGGAACCCAGCCGCTCGGGGTTCGTCTTTCGAGCGGGCGACATCCAGCCCTGGCAGCGGCTCCACGATGTGAACATCATCTTGTACCACTCGTGGGAGACCTCGATCCATCCCATCCAGTCGGTGGACACGGTGTCGAACATCGTCGAGTTCAGCGCCCCGCTCAAGGAGTGGTGGAGCCTTGGGTACTGGGAGAAGGCGCAGCGCTATGTCATCGAGAATGCCCGCGAGGCGCTGGATGCGCCGGGCGAATGGTATCTGAACCGCGCGACTGGCGTGCTGACCTACTACCCGGAACCGGGCGAAACCCTCGGCCAGATCGAGGTCGTGGCGCCGCGTCTCACCGAGTTGGTCCACTGGAACGGGGACGCCGACGGCGGGCGGTTCGTCGATTACGTCACGCTGCGCGGACTGGCCTTCGAGCACGCCGATTGGCAACTCTCCCCGCGCGGCAACAGCAGCACCCAGGCGGCGGTCGAGGCCCCGGCGGCGCTGGTGGCCGACGGGGCGCGCCACTGCGCCTTCGAGGCGGGAGAGGTGTCTCACCTCGGGGCCTATGGCATCTGGTTTCGCCGTGGTTGCCATGACTGTCGCCTCCAGCAGAACCGGGTTTGGGACCTCGGGGCCGGCGGCGTGCGGGTGGGCGAAGCCCAGCGGGCCGCCACCGACCGGGCCGAGTCCAACGGCAACCTTATCGACAACAACCACATCTTCGATGGCGGCCACGTCTATCCCGCCGGCGTCGGCGTCTGGGTAGCCCAGAGCAGTCACAACGTCATTTCGCACAACGAAATCCACGACTTCTTCTACTCGGGAATGTCCATCGGTTGGAACTGGGACGACACCCCCAACCGGTGCCACCACAACGTCATCGAGTTCAACCATGTGCATCATCTGGTCAAAGGCGTCTTGAGCGATGCCGGCGCGATCTACGCCCTGGGCGCCTCACCCGGCAGCGTGATCCGCAACAACGTCTTCCACGACGTCTGGCCCTACGACACCCCGCCCTTCGGCTGGGGCATTTACCTGGATGCCACCTGCAGCGGGTACCTCGTCGAAAACAACATTGTCTATAGCACCCGCAGCGGGGGGCTCATGTTCAACAACGGCGGCCACGAACACGTGATCCGGAACAACGTGTTCGCCTTCGCCGCTGATTACGCCATCTGGCCCTACTGGGAACGGCGGCCCAATGTTTTCCAACACAACGTGGTTTATCTCACCCAAGGTCAGGTTTTTGTCCCGCTCGGTGAGCGTTCGCTCCACGAGCGCCGCGCCGCCAAGGAATCCCTCGGGACCTGGGATGACAACCTCTATTGGGACACCGCCGGGCCGGCGCACCTCCGGCTCTTTGCGCACGATTGGACTGACTGGCGCGCGCTCGGCTTGGACCAACATTCCCGCATCGCCGACCCGCGGTTTGTCAACCCGGCGGCCGATGACTTTCGTTTGCGCCCGGATTCCCCGGCCCTCGCCCTCGGGTTCACACCCATCGACACCAGCGCCGTCGGCCTCTACGGCCCGCGCGCCTGGGTTGACCAAGCCCGCCGCATCCACTATCCCAAGGCGGTCTTGCCCCCTCCAACGCGCGCCCGCTGAATGCCCCGAAAGCCTGCACCCGGACCGTCCACTGGCGTCGCCTCTGGCCAGACCGCCCTCGGGCGGCAGCCCGACGCGGCCCGGCGCGCTTGTCGCTCACCGGTCGCCAACCATGCGAGCGCAGCGAGCTGAACCAAAGCCCTGGAAGGGCGACAGATAATAGCCCCGGGCAAGCGCAGCGCCGCCCGGGGTTACGGTCGCCAAAATGATCTCCTCTTTTTTCCTTCAGGTTTGGCGCGCCTGAGTCGCGCCAAACCTGAAGGAAAAAGGAGAATGGGTGGGGTGGCGTTTGACCCAGGGCGGCGGCCTCGACGGCCTTGCCCGGGGCTATTATCAGGCCGCCCCGCTGGGGCTCCTCGCTTGGCCGCGCTAGGGCGCGGCAAGCTGACATAACCGGGGCACTTAGCTGCAACCGAGGCTCTCGCCGCAGTTGAGGCACTTGTAGCACGCGCCGTTGCGGACGGTGATGTGGCCGCAATTGGGGCAGGTGGGGGCGTCCGGCTGGAGGTGAGCCAAGGAATCGTTGAGGCTCTTGATCTCGCGCGGGCCGTGGCCGTTGCCGTTGGCGCGGGTGGGGGCGGTGGCGGCTTGAACGACCACGGTGGTCTCATCCTCGTCCAGAGGCAGGTCTGGCACCGGGCGGTTAATCCGCTTGCGCACCTCCTCCTGGAGGCCCGGCAGCGGCAGGTCCGGCTGGCCCGCGTTAGGCGAGTGGGCCTCGCGATAGCCAGGGATGAAGCGGCAGGCCATCCACCGGAAGATGTAGTCGGTGATCGAGGAGGCGTTGCGCACATCCGGATCCTTGGTGAACCCGGAGGGCTCGAAGCGCTGGTGGGAGAACTTCTTGACCAGGTCCTCGAGGGGGACGCCGTATTGGAGGGCCATGCTGGTGAGGGTGGCGATGCTGTCCATGAGGCCGCCGATGGTCGAACCTTCCTTGGCCATGGTGATGAACACCTCGCCCGGGCGGTGGTCGTCGAACAGCCCGACATTCAGGTAGCCTTCGTGGCCAGCGATGTTGAACTTATGGTTGAGGGCCATGCGGGTCTCGGGCAGGCGCCGGCGCAGGGGCTTGCCCACCTGGGCTTGCAGGGTCGCCACCTCGGTCTCGAGCTGCTGGAGGCGCTGCCGCAGGCCCTCGGTTTCCGCCCCGTCGGCCCGGGCGGCGCCGTCGGCGGTCTTTTTGGTGCTCAGGGGCTGGCTGCGCTTGGAATTGTCGCGGTAAATCGCCACGCATTTGAGCCCCATCTGCCACGCTTGCACGTAGGCATCGCGAATCTCCGCCACCGTGGCCGCCTCCGGCATGTTCACGGTCTTGGAGATGGCCCCGCTGATGAACGGCTGCGCCGCCGCCATCATCTTGAGGTGGGCGAGGTAATGGATGCTGCGCCGGCCGCGGAAGGCCTTGAAGGCGCAATCGAAGGTCGGGAGGTGTTCGCGCCGCAAACCGCTGGAGACGGTTTGGCCGCCTTCTTCGACGTCTTCGATGGTGTCGAACTTTTCGATGTGGGCGACCACCCGTTGGGTCTGCTCCGGGGTGTAGCCCAGCCGTTGGAGCGCCTCCGGCACGGTGCGGTTTACGATCTTCAGCATCCCGCCGCCGGCCAGGAGTTTGTACTTGACCAAGGCGATGTCCGGCTCGACGCCGGTGGTGTCGCAGTCCATCAAGAAGGCGATGGTGCCCGTGGGCGCCAAGACGGTGACCTGGGCGTTGCGGAAGCCGTACTGCCGGCCCAGGGTGAGCGCCCCGGCCCAACAATGGCGGGCGGCTTCCTTGAGGTAATCGAACTCGCGGCTCGGTTGGATTTTTTCGACCGCTTGCCGGTGGAGCTCGATCACGTTCAACATGGGTTGGACGTTGTCCTTGGTCACCGGCTTCGCCACCCCCGAGCAGCGGGCGTCGCGGTAGCCCGGGAACGGCTCGACCGCCCGGGCCAGGGCCGCGGACTCCTCATAGGCGTGGCCGGTCATGATGGCGGTGATGGCGCCGGCCAGGGCGCGGGCCTCGTCGGAGTCGTACGGCAGCCCGTAGCTCATGATCAGGGAGCCGAGGTTGGCATAGCCCAGGCCCAGGGTGCGGAAGAGGTGGGAATTCTCCGCGATCTCCTTGGTCGGGTAGCTGGCGTTGTCCACCAGAATCTCCTGGGCCATGATGAACAGGCGCACCGCCGCCTTGAACCGACGCACGTCAAACACCCCGTCGGCCCCCTTGAACTTCATCAGGTTGAGCGAGGCGAGGTTGCAGGCGGTGTTGTTGAGAAAGACGTATTCGCTGCACGGGTTGGTCGAGTGAATCGGCTCCGTGCCTTTGCAGGTGTGCCACTTCTGGATGGCGCCGTCGTACTGGAGGCCCGGATCGCCGCACGTCCAGGTTCCCTCGGCGATCTTGTCCAGCAGGGCGCTGGCATCCTTTTTGGCCAAGGGCTCCCCGGTGGTGACGGCGCGCGTCCACCATTCCTTGCCGGCTAGGGCGGACTCCATGAAGGCGTCGCTGACTCGGACCGAGAGGTTCTCGTTCTGGTACATGACGCTGCCATAGGCGTCGCCGTTGTACGAGCCGTCGTAGCCCTGCTCAATGAGCGCCCAGGCCTTCTTCTCCTCTTTTTGTTTCGCGTCGATGAATTCCTCGATGTCCCCGTGCCAGTCCCGGAGGGTGTTCATCTTGGCCGCCCGGCGGGTTTTGCCGCCGCTTTTGACCACATTGGCCACCTGGTCATACACCTTCAGGAAGGAGAGGGGCCCGCTGGGGCGACCGCCGCCGCTGAGCTTCTCCTTGCTCGACCGGATCGGGCTCAGGTCCGAGCCGGTGCCGGAGCCGTATTTGAAGAGCATGGCCTCGCTGTAGGCGAGGTTCATGATGCTCTCCATGTTGTCGTTCACCGACTGGATGAAACAGGCGCTGCCCTGCGGATACTCGTATTGGGTGGCCGCCCGTTCGGCGGTCTCGCGCCGGCGGTTGTAATACCAATTGCCCCGCGCCGAGGATTTGCCCACCCCGTACTGGTGATAGAGCCCCACGTTGAACCAGACCGGCGAGTTGAACGCCCCATACTGGTTGAGGCAGAGCCACGTCAACTCATCGTAAAACACCTCGCCCTCCGCCCGGCTGAGGTAGCCGTCCTTCACCGCCCAATCGGCGATGGTGCGCGTCACGCGTTTGATCAACTGCCGCACTG
>JAJXTA010000726.1 GCA_021784265.1 bacterium
ACTCCGGCATGCCCTGGCCACGCTCTGCGGCCAGCCGGCGACCGGCTTCGCGGTGGCGGCGGGCCAGACCAATTGGGCGAAGGCCTGGACGAACCCCGTGCCGACGACCGTCCCGAGCGAGTTGCTGGAGCGCCGCCCGGACATCGCGGCGGCCGAACGGCGGATGGCGGCGGCCAACGCGGAGGTCGGCGTGGCCCAAGCGGCCTTCTATCCCCGCATCCAGTTCCACGGGCTGGCGGGCCTGCAAGCCATCGATGCCAACAGCGTGTTTGACTGGCCCAGCCGCTTCTGGGCGGTGGGGCCGGCCTTGGAGTTGCCCCTCTTCACCGGCGGCCGGCTCCACGCGCAACTGGCCGCCGCCCGCGCGGGCTACGAAGCGACCGTGGCCCAATACCGGCAGACGGTGCTGAGCGCCTTTCAGGAGGTCGAAGACCAACTGGCCGCCCAACGGTTGCTGGCCGCCGAGCTCGCCTCCACGACCGCCGCGCTGACCGCCGCCCGCCACACCCTCGAAATCGCCAATAACCGCTACGTTGCCGGCTTGGTCACCTACCTCGAGGTCGCCGTGGCCCAGAGTGCCGCCTTGGACCAGGAACGGGCCGTAGTCCAACTGCGGGCTGAGGCGCGGGCGGCCGCCGTGGGCTTGGTCAAAGCCCTGGGGGGTGGGTGGGAGCAGCGAAGCGTGGCGGTGAGCGCGAAAGAGTAGCCAGCAGGCACGCGGCTAACCGGGTACGAAAAACGCCCACCCTGAGGGCCGCCTCCGTCTGACTTGGTCCCGCGGCGGGAAGGGAAGGGGCGCCCGCGTCGCCGTCGTTCCGTTTCGAGCCGGTATTGACCTGAGCGAGCGGGCCCGAGTTAATGGGCCGATGACCAGATTCGCTTGCCGCCGCCGGTGGCGTCACCTGTGCCTGCCCCTCGGGTTGATGTTCGCGGCCGGGGCGGTGGCCGCGTCGGTCCAGGACGTGATCGTCACCAACGACCTCACGCTGCCCGTGAACGCCCAGTTATCCGCTCGGCTTGTCATCCGCGCCAGCCATGTGGTGATCGAGGGCAACAACGCCACCCTCGTCGGCCCCGGCCGTATTGGGGACCCGAAGTCGCTCGAGAGCGCCGGCGTCGGGGTGCTGATCGAAGGGGCGGCCGGCGTGACGCTCAGGAACGTGCGGGTACACGGGTTCGCCACCGGCCTGGTCGCGCGCCAGGCCCGGGCCTTGCTCATCACCGGCTGCGATTTTTCGGATAATTACCACAATCCCGAATTTGGCTGGGGCGAATTGCCTCCCCGGGGCGGGGTGTTTTGGGAGCGGGTGCGCGACAGCGTCTTGCGCGGTAACCGCGCCCAACGCGTCTGGGACGGCCTGGATCTGGTCGAGTGCGACGATAACCTCGTCACCGACAACGAGTTTTCGCCGTGCTCGAACACCTGCGCCAAGCTCTGGAAATCCTCGCGCAACAAGTTCCTCCGAAACAACTTCTCCTACGGCCTGCGCATCGACCGCGCCAAGGGCGAGGTCCACGCCCGCGATTCCACCTGCGTCCTGATCGAGACCGGCTCGGACGACAACTATTGGTATCGCAACGACCTCACCCACGGCGGGGACGGGCTGTTCATCCGCCCGCTCAACCGCTGGGTCTCGCGCGGCAATGTCTTCGTCGAGAACGACACCTCCTATGCGAACAACAATTGTGTCGAGTCGTGGAGCCCGGGAAACACCTTCATCCGCAACCGGGCTAATCATGGCAGTTACGGGTTCTGGTTGGGCGGCAGCGATCAAACCGTCCTGTTGGGCAATGAGGCCGCCTTCAACGGCCTGACCAACGGGTTCCATAATGCCCCCGAACCCGGGTTTCACCACGGCGGCATCGTGATCGTCGGCGGCCCCTCCAGCCACACCCTGATCGAGGGCAATGACCTCCACGACAACAACGGCGCCGGCTTGGTGTTTCGCGGCGATGTCGGCTCGCGCGGCCACGCCTGGCGGACCGAACATTGGGTGGTCCAACAAAACCGGATCGTGAACAACCGGTTCGGCATTTGGGGCCGGTGGGGCGCGGCGATTCTGTTGGCGGCGAACATCCTCACCAACAACCCCGAGGGCAATTACCTGACCAATGTGGCGGACCTGATCGAGTTGCCTGTCGAACCCGCGGTCCGAACGGCGCCGCTCGTGGAGCTGCTGGGGCCAGCGACGGCCCTGGTGGGGCAACCGGTGCGGTTCGAGGCCTCCCCCAGCCACGACTTCGCCGGTCGGGCGTTGAGTTTCCATTGGTGGCTCGACGGGCCGGCGGGCGAACAGGCGGTCCTCGAACGCGTGTTCACCAAACCGGGCTTTTATCGGCTCGGCCTCACCGGGGACAACGGCGCGCTCGCCGCGTTGGCATGGCGCGATTTGTTGGTGATGCGGCCCGTGCCCCATGAGCTGGGCACCGAGGGCGAAGCCGCCCGCTGGGGCTACGAGTTGGAGGACAACAACGACGGCAAGGGCCGCATGCTTTTTGCCGACGATCCCCGGGCCCTGGTGGGCACGCGGTGCCTGCGCTTCACCCCCAACCCCTATCCCGGGGCCTACGCAACGGCCATCTACCCGGCCAGCCGCGATGCGGGGTGGGACTTCTCCGGCAAGCAGGCGATCAGCTTCTGGATCCGATCCGAAAACCCGAACATCCCGGGCTGGCAGAACCCCGGCCCGGTCATCCGATTGCTCGGTCCGAGTGGGCAGATCGAACTCAAGCCGGTCAATGACGCCAACCTCCTCAACGACCCGCCCTTCAGCGAGGCCCGGTGGCTCTGGATGCCGATGACCATCCCGCTGGCGGGCGACGCCCGGTGGCAGCGGCGTGTTACCGGCGACTTCTCCTTGGAGCGTGTCGATGCCATCAGCCTCTCGCTCGACTCCTGGGGCTACGACCCGTTCACCGTCTGGCT
>JAJXTA010000727.1 GCA_021784265.1 bacterium
CGTAAACTGGTCGCCGCGGTGATAAACCAGAGGTTCTTGGTCGAGCCCTTGCGTGGCGGAGAGGTAGGCGAAGGGGCGTTCCATGGTGAAGAAGCGGGCCGCACCCCGCGCGTTGGTGGGATGCCCGAACAGGGCGATCGTGGCCGGTGGGCCCGGTGGGTCGAAGAACACCGCGCCCCAGGGATGCGGCGACACGTCCTGCTTCGTGCCGGCCAGGTCGGGCGGGCCGCCCGCATTGAGGTGGCGCGCCCGCGGGTCGAGCGTTTCCCGGAACCGCATTCCCAGACCGTGGTAGTTGGCCCCCGTGAGGGTCACGACGTTGGTCTTCAGGCCGACGTCGAACTCGGATTGCCAGGCCAGGGCGACCTCGCCCTGCGCCGCGTCCACGGTGAGCGTGAGCGTGCGCCGCTCGACCAGCAGGGCGACGCGCGTTGTGTCCGGCAGAAAAGCGTCCTCAGGCGCAACCCAGTGGAGGCGTTGCTGGAGGCGCGCCTCGGGGCGGCCGTCCGGGGTAGAACCCAGCGTGGGCGGGGAGGTGGTGATCGGTTTTTCCACCCCGCACCCGGGTGTTTCCTCCCAGAAATTGATGCCGTTGACGCGGATGCCGTACATCAACCCGTGGTGATGAAGGTGATCGTGCGGGGCGTCGCGGAGGAGGTTCTCGCCCTGCACCGTCGCCAGTTCCTTGACGTAAGGCTTGAACTTGGTCGGATCGAAGCAATAGACGAGGAGTTTCTCGGCCCCGTAATACACGTTCCATTCGGTCGGCACCGTCGAGGGCTCGACCCGGAGCGAGGCTCCCGCCAAGTTGAGAGGCAGCCCTGCCAGTGCGGCCAGAAGGAGCGAGGGAAGGAGCCAGCCCTGGCGCCGCGCCGCTGCGGTGTCGTGGGGCTGGCCGGCGCCGCGTCGGCGGTCCGTCGGCGGATGAGGGAGTGCCGCGGGGGCGCGGCGGCCGCGTCGCGGGGGGTTGTTCCGCCGCAGGATCAATCCGAGGTTCAGCATGGGGGGCCTGGGGATGGGGTTACAGCACGATTGCCTCGCTCGCCGGATCAAAGCGCGCCACCTTCCGCTGGAGGAAGCCCAGCAGCGCCATGTTCAATGCCGTCTGCACATGGAACCCGAAGGCAACGTCGCTCACCGGCTGTGCGCGGGTACGCACACAGGCCAGGAAATTCTGCCAGTGGGCGTAAGTGGCATCAATGCGCTGGCCCGGGATGACCTTCTTGGCGCCGCGGCGGGGAATGACGGTGACACTGTCGAAGCCCGACGTCCAGTCGGCCGGATTCTGCAGGGTGAGCGTGCCTTCGTCCCCGCGGATGACCGGCTCGGTCGCATACTCATTGGTGAGGGTGCAGGTCAGCACGATCGAGAGTTTCTCCGGGTAATCCAGGCACATGTTGAAGGTGTCGGGGACCTCCCGGTCATAAGTGGTGTATTTGAAAATGCCGCCCGAGGCGACCGCCAGGGCCGGGAACTTCAAGCCGAGGGCGCTCACAAAAGGCGTGAAGACGTGGGGGAACAAATCGGTGCACGGGCCGCCGGCGTAATCGAGATACTTCCGCCAACTGAAGAAGCGATCCACGGTGAACGGCACCTTGGGGGCGTCGCCCAGGAACGCTTCCCAGTCGAGGTCGGGGCCCGGCTTGGCTTCGGGGTCCGGGATGGGCATGCGTTCGCCCCAGTCACCGTCGCGGTAAAAGCCGGCTTGCACCTGCTGGATGCGCCCGATGGCCCCTTGCTGCACCAATTCGTTCACCTGCCGCCAGGCCGGGCTCGAGTTGCCTTGGTTGCCGATCTGGACAATGCGGTTGAGGCGGCGCGTCTCCGTGCAGAGCTGTTTGCTAATGTTGAACTGGCTCCAGTGGCCCATCGGCTTCTCGCAATAGACATCCTTGCCTGCCCGGAGGGCGTCCAGCGCCTGGGGCACGTGCAGCCGGTCCGGCGTGGCCACGCAGACGACATCGACCGCCGGGTCGGCGAGCAACTCCTGGTGCCGCCCGTACGCCTTGGCCCCGGTCAGCTTGGCCGCCTCTTCGAGCCGGTAGCGGTAGGCGTCACACACGGCCACGAGCCGCACCTTTTCCCCCGCCGCGACCAGGCGCTGGACGGTGCCGATGTGGCTGCGACCGCGCCCGCCCACGCCGATGAAGCCGACACCGACGGTGTCGTTCGCGCCGAGCACCCGACCGCGGGCCACGAACGGCGCCGCTGTCAGGGCGCTGAGCGCGGTGGCCTGCGCCGTGGCTCGGATGAAGGCACGGCGGTCGAGGGTAGGGGGCGCGGGGACGGAAGGTGGATTATGCCGTTTCATTGCCGTTCTTGCGTGGTGCGTTAGGACTTCTACATGAGGTTTTGGCCTCCCGCCAAGAGAAAAAGCGGCAGGCCGCCTCGTCGTCGATCCGACGAAGGGCGGTGGACTCCAGCGGCGGCAAAGCCCGCCGGGCGAGCGGGTTGCTTCTGCGTCTGGTTCCGGCTAGCGCCGGGTCCGGAGCAGGAGGCCGCCCCCGGGCGGCAACTGGAGGTCCACGCGGTCGTTGCGCGGCCGTTCCCAGCGACCTGTGGTGGCATCAAACCGGGCCAGCCGACGGGGTGCGCGGAGTCCGACCGAGACCGTTTTGCGATAGTCGAGGTTCACGACCAAGACGTGGGTTGGAGTGACGGTGCCGGCGCGTTGGCGGGGGTGCCCAAAGTAACCGAGCAGGATGCCCTCGACCGGGTGGAGCCGTTGGTAGCTCTGCTGGGGCACGGGCGGATCGAGTTGGAACACGCCCTCGGCCGGCAGCGGTTCGGCGCCTGGCGGCTGCATGCCCGCGTGATAAACGGCGAGCGACGTCAGCGGCTGAAGCTGGCGGGCGATAGCGACAAACTCGGGGTTCAGGGTCTTCAGCGCTCCGTAGAGCGGTGTGGGCGTGCCGTCGGGATT
>JAJXTA010000728.1 GCA_021784265.1 bacterium
GGCTTCTCCCTGGCCCACGAAAAAGGCTACAGCGACCGGCACCGCGATTACCTCAAGGCCGCCCGCAACGGCTACCGCTTCCTCGTGACCCACTTCCGCGACCCACAAGAGGGCGGTTACTACTGGAAAACGGACCTGAGCGGTCAACCGGTCAACGACCGAAAATACCTCTACGGCGAGGGTTTTGTGATCTACAGTCTGGTCGAGTACTACCGCGCGAGTCACGATCGCGAGGCCCGGCGCCGAGCGCTGGAGCTGTACCGCACCATCCAAGCCCATTGCCACGACCCGGCCCACGGGGGGTGGATCGAGCACTGCCAGCGGGACTGGACCCCGATCACCCAGCAAGATGACCGGATCGAGGTCGAGTTGGCGGGCTTGCGCAGCGCCAACGCCCACCTCCACTGGATGGAAGCCCTCACCGAGCTCGAGGACGCCACCCACGACGCCGGCGTCCGGGCCTCCTTGGCCGAGGCGCTGCGGCTCAACGCCACCTACTTCTACCCCGCCAATCCCGCCCAGTGCAGCTTCCACCGGCATCCGGATTGGACCCTCGTCACCGGGCCGCGGAGCGCCGGCCTTTCCTACGGCCACAACGTCGAGTTCGCTTGGTTGATGCTTCGGGCCGAGCAGGTGCTCCGCCTCCAGCTCTCCTGGACCCACTTTTACGCCCTCTTGGATCACGCCCTGGCCTACGGCTACGACCACACCCGGGGCGGGCTCTTCAGCCGCGGAGCGGATGACACCCCCGCCACCGACACAGACAAGGTGTGGTGGGTCCAAGCCGAGATGCTCGCCGCACTGACCGTGGCCCTCCAACACCAACCCAACCCTGCCTACACCACGGCGCTGGAGCAACTGCTTGGGTTCCTCGGGACCTATCAAGTTCATCCCCCCGATGGCATCTGGTACGACACGGTTGCGGCCGATGGCCACCCCAAGCGGCCGGACCTCGCCCACAATTGGAAGGCGAACTATCACGACGTGCGCGCGATGCTGAAGTTCATTGACGCCTACGCCAACCCGCGGCCAGCGCGCTAGCGGACCCCGCGCGGCCCCACTCACCCGTGGTCCCGGCGCGCCAGCCAAACGCCGACGATCACCCCGCTCAAGTGTCCCTCCCAGGAGACCGGACCACGCGAGGGCAGCAGACCGAAGATGATGCCGCCATACAGGAAGAGCACCAGGAGCGCAACCCCAGCCGAACGCCAACTTCGCATCAGGACACCGGCCGTCACCAGGTACGCGACCAGCCCGTAGATCAGCGAGCTGGCGCCCAGATGGACGCGTCCTCCCCGCCCAATCAGCCACGTGCCCAGCCCGCTGCCCAGCCAAAGGGCCGCCAGCGTGGCTTCCGGCCGGTAGCGCCGATCCCAGAACAACAACGTCACCAGCACGAACAGCGGCAGGAGGTTCGCCATCAGGTGGGGCACCCCGGCATGGAGGAGCGGCGCGCAGACCACCCCGACGAGCCCCCCGAGCGTTCGCGGCTGGATCCCCAACCGCTCCAGCCCGGGCAGGGGATACTCGAGCAGCCCCACCACCATCACCACGCTGACCAGCGCCGCGCTCGTTTGGGCGGCGCTCCCGAGGCTTCGTTCGCGCGACTGGCTCACCCCGCTGGCTTTACCTCAAGCTCACACCGACGGACAGCCTGAAATGCGGCCGCCCCACGACGCACCCGCGCTGGAGCGACCCGCGAGCCACCCGTGGCTTGACTTGGGACGCCGATGGCCCACCATGCTGGCGTGGCTAGCCTGTTCGCCATTCAGACCGATTTCCGGTACGAGATCGTCCGCAAGATTTTTGAGGGCGGCATGGGCGTGGTTTACGAGGCGGAACAACTGGGCACCCGTGGTTTCGTGAAGCGGGTGGCCATCAAGGTGATCCGCCAGCACTACGCCAACCAGAAGCTCTTCATCGAGAATTTCATCGGCGAGGCCAAGCTGGTGGCCGACCTCATTCACACCAACATCGTCCAAACCTACCACCTGGGGGAGGCCGACGGCCTCTACTTTATCGCCATGGAACTGATTCGCGGGGTCAACCTCGAACAGTTCGCGCAACAGTTGGGCAGCAAGAAGCGGGTCCTCCCGGTCGAGTTGGCGGTCTTTATTACCAGCCGCGTCGCCCGCGGCCTCGCCTACGCCCACGCCAAGCTGGACAAGGACGCCCGCCCCCTGGGCATCGTGCACCGCGATGTGAGCCTGAAGAACATCATGATCGCGTTCGAAGGAGACGTGAAACTGACCGACTTCGGCATCGCCAAGGCCCGGGGCTTCCTCCAAGACCAAGAGGGGGAGGTAGTCGCCGGCAAGGCCGATTACATGAGCCCCGAGCAGGCCAACTTCCAAATCACCGACAAGCGCTCCGACCTCTTCTCGACGGGGGTCGTCTTGGCGCACCTGGTCCTGGGGCATAACCCGTTCAAGGGCTCCACGCCGGAAGAATCGCGCCAGCGGATCCTGAACCTGCCCATCCCCGACTTCCGCCAAATGGACCCCCGGGTGGACGACAACCTCAACCACATCCTCCAGCGGGCCCTCGTCCACGAGCTGCCCAGCCGTTATCCCAGTGCGGATGAGTTGTTGTATGATTTGGAGTATTACATTTATCACTCCGGTTACGGTCCCACCAACGAGACGCTGGGCCGGTTCGTGCGGGAGCTTTTCGGCCAGGTGGGCCGGCAGGCGGTCGCCCAGGCGCGCGGCGGCACCGAGCTGCTCGAGCACACCGCCCGGGTGACCGCCACCAGCGCCGCCAAAGCGTAAGGGCCGGTGGGGCCTCACCGCTGCCGGGCCCGTAACACGCTTGCGCCTATGATCGCGCCGCCCAACCGAATCCCATCCGCCCACCGCCAAGCCCGCGTCGAGGGTGCGCGCCGCCGCCGCCCGGGCCCGGCCGGCGGCCGCCCGCTCAT
>JAJXTA010000729.1 GCA_021784265.1 bacterium
GGCGATCAACGCCGCCACCAGCGATTCGCCGGCCACCAACCCGGAGGCGGTGGGAATGACGAACAACTCCGCGTGCCGCCGCCGCCAGCGGGTCCAGAGGGCGGCGAACACCGCCCCGAGGGCGAAAGAGAGACTGTTTTGGAAGGGGACCACCCAGGCCAGGCCCAGGCCCATCGCCGAGGGAAGGTAACCGGCCAGGCGCGGCTGGAGGCGTTCCAGCAAGGGCAGCCCTACTCCCGCCAGCGCCCCGGCGACAATGGCCCAGAGGGCCGTCACCGGCAGCAGGTGGAGCCCGTGAGTGAGGAGGTCGGCCACGGCTTTCCACATGTAGGTGGCCGGGGGGGTGAACGCTTCGAGCACGGCCCGGTTGGGGACCATCGCGTACCAGGCGGGCACGATGGCGACCGTGCCGAAGAAGACGCCGATGAACTGGGCCAGGAACTGGCGGCGGGGGTTGGCGCCCAGGAGATAGCCGCTCTTGAGGTCGGTCAGCAGGTCGGCGGCGGCGGCGCCGGCCCCGCTGGTGACCCCGGCAGCCATGAGGTTAATGGTGGCGTTGCCGCTCGCGCCGGGCAGGCCGGCGTAGAGCAACTGGGTGAGCTTGCCCATCGCCCCCATCGGCGTGGTGTCCGTTTCGCCGGTGGCGCGGCAACTGACCAGCGCCACGACAAAGGAGAGCAGGACGGCGACGACGCCGAGCGGCACGGCGATATGGAAGGCGAGGAATTGAACGATCACCATTCCGACCGAGATCGGGATGAGGCCAACGACCAGCCAAGTCACGGGCACCTCGATCGCCGCCAGGCGATCGCCGGCCCCGGCCTGGTTGCGCCGCTTGATGGTGGTGAACGCGCGCGCCAGCGTGCGCCACTCCAAAGCGACCGAGGTGAGGTTGGAGAAGACCATGATCGCGGTGCCGCCCCAGATCGCCCATCGCACGGGGTTGAAATCGCCAGCGGGGCTGACGGTGAGCGAAGGAACGTAGCCGGGGGAGGCGGCATGCGCCAAGTCCAGCGCCAACAGCCGGGGTGCGATTCCGTAGTACAGGAGCACCGCCCCCAAGAGCATCGAGAGCGAGACCCGCAACCCGACGATCATGCCCGCCCCAATGAGCAGCACGCTCGGTTCCCAGCCCAAGCCGGCCATCTGGCCCCGGGCCAGTGGTGTCAGCCACCGCGGGAAGTCCACCACGTCTGGCAGCGAGACGACCCGCTGGAGCCGCGCCAGCCAGGCTTGCGGGCGCCCGGTCTTGGCCAGCTCCTCGACGAGGGTGCCGTAGGTGCGCACCAAGCCGATGATCCCACCCAAGACCAAGCTGGCCACGAGGGCGTAGGCCTTCTGCATGGCCTCCCGCCCTTGGGCGTGCAGGCTCCGCAGGGTCTCGGCCGCGGCCACGCCGCTGGGAAACTTCAGTTGTTCGTAGTTGATCATCTGGCGCTTCAGAGGGATGGCCAGGAACACCCCCAGCGCCGCGATGAAGAAGGTGAAGGCCAGGACCACGGGCCAGGGCTGATGCCGGCCCTGGATGAGGAGCAGGGCGCCAAAGGCCACCCCAATCGTTCCCCCCGTCGAGTAACCCGCGGCGGAGGCGGTCGATTGCATGCAATTGTTCTCCAGGATCGACATGCCGCTCACCCGCCCGCCGGAAAGGCGGCAGACCAGGTTCCACACCACATAGGACAGGACGCAGGCGGTGATGGCCACCGCGAAGCTCCACCCCAGCTTCAACGTGGTGTAGAGATTGGAGATGGACATCAGCATCCCCAGCAGCCCCCCCATCAGCGTGGCGCGGAGCGTTAATTGGGGTTGCTTGTCCCCTTCATAATAGTGGGTGAACCAATGTTGGTCTTTTTCCTCGGCGGTCGCGTGGGCCGGGAACGGGGGCGGTGACGGACGGCCCCCCTCGGCGGGGCGGGGGAGGGCGGGATCGACGGGCGAGTTCACGCGCGGCGACCGCTGGGCCCCGTGCGCCGGCGCGCCGCCCGGTCCACCCCATCGGCTTGTTCGGTTATGTCAGCCACAACGGCGGCCAGGCTACACGACCATCCCGGGTGCATGCCAGCACGATGCGCCGCACACGCCCGCCCTCTCTGGCGGACACGGCGCGTGCGCCCGCTCCGCCAAGGGCCGCGAGCGGAACGGGGGGCGGGCCCTACGGCGGGATGGTCGCGCCGGCGCCGCCGGGCTCATGGTACACGGCGAGGATATTCTCCGGCGGCACGTCGGGCTGGAAGAGATGCGCTGGCCCAAGGATGTAACCCCCATTCTGACCGAGCACCTCGCAATAGCGTCGGGCCTCGGCGTGGACGGCGGCCGGGGTGCCGGTGGGCAACAGCCGTTGCATGTCGATTCCGCCATGAAAGCAGAGCCGGCCCCCAAACTCCGCCGCCAGGCTGGCGGGGTCCATCCCCGGGCCCGTTGGCTGGATCGGATCCAGGACATCAATGCCCAGGGCGAGCAAGTCGGGAATGAAGGCGCGGATCGCCCCGCAACTATGGTAGAGCACCCGCCCGCCCAACTGATGGATGCGGTCGATCATCTCCTTCAGGTAGGGGGCGACAAACTGGCGGAACATGCCGAGGGACATCAGCGGCCCGCGTTGGCTCCCCAGGTCGCTGATCAACAGATAGAGGTCGAGCCGACCCCGGGTGACCTCGGCCGCCCGGGTGTAATCTTCGAGGTAGAAGTCGGTGAACCGACGGCACAGGAAGTGAGCCCAGGCCGGGCGTTCCACCATGTCCAGGAACATAGCTTCCCAACCGCGGACCAGAGCGGGTCGCTGCCACACGTCAGCGAAACCATAGACCAGGGCGTGGTCCGGGTAGCGCGCGAGGGCGGCGGCCACCGGGGCATAGTCGAAGCAGTCCGGGTGGGGCCACGGGAAGGCCTCTAACTCCGCCAGGGATT
>JAJXTA010000730.1 GCA_021784265.1 bacterium
TGCTGCCGCGGTCGCTGGGGCAGCTTCAATTGGCCCCGGGACAATACACGCTGGCGGTGCGGCCAGTGCGGAAGGCCGCGGCCGCCGTCATGGATGTGAGCGAGGTCGAGCTGAAGCCGGTTCGGCCCGCCCCCGACGCCCCGCCCGCCTTCCCGGGCACCCGATCGCTCTGGTACGGCTTCGAGCGCTACGACTTCGAGGTGGACGGCCAGCCGGTGGTGGTGGTGGCGCCCAAACAGGCCGCGCCGGGCCGGCCGTGGGAGTGGCAGGCGGAGTTCTTCGGCCACAAGCCCAATCCGGACCTCGCCCTGCTCGGCCGGGGTTTTCACGTGGTCTATCTGAGCATCCCAGACATGCTTGGGTGTCCGGCGGCGGTGGCCCATTGGGAGGCCCTGTACCGGGAATTGACGGGCCGGTATGGGTTTGCCCCGAAGGTGGCGCTGACCGCGTTGAGTCGGGGCGGGCTTTACGCCTACAACTGGGCCACGACTCATCCAACAGCGGTGGCTTGTCTCTACGGCGATGCGCCCGTCTGCGATTTCAAGAGTTGGCCCGGGGGCAAGGGCAAAGGCCAGGGCAGCCCCCGAGACTGGCAGTTGGTCTTGGAGCGGTATCACTTCAAGTCCGAGGCCGAGGCGCTCGAGTACCGCCACAACCCGGTGGACAACCTTGCGCCCCTGGCCGCCGCCCACGTGCCGCTCCTCCACGTTTATGGCGAGGCCGACGACGTCGTGCCGTGGGAGGAAAACACCGGCCTGGTGGCGACGCGCTACCGGGCGCTCGGCGGTGACATCACGCTCATCGCCAAACCGGGCGTGGGGCATCATCCCCACGGCTTGGACGACTCGAGGCCCATCGTCGAGTTCCTCTGGGACCATACCGCCAGCCCGGCGGCCAAGGCTTGGCTGGCACGGCACGGGGGTGGCCCCCTGGACGCTGCGGATCGCCCCTTAATCCGCAAACGGGGCACGATCGACCTGGACTTGGTCGAAACCACGCCGATCGTGTTCCATGGGCAGCCCTACCGGTTTGAGTGGGTCCGCGCCGGCTATTGGAACAATCAGCGTCATACGAATTACTTCCGTCTGATTGACCTCGCCAGTGGGGTCGCCACCCTGCCGTTCGCCGACGGTTACCAATTCGGCAGCGCCTTTGTTGATGGGGCCACCGTCTATGTGACCGGCACGGCCGGCGGTGATCACGTGGACCTGTTCGCCTCCCAGGACCTCGAACATTGGGAACGCTGGCCGGCGATACCAGGCGGTCGTTACGGCATCTTCAACACCTCGCTCTGGCGGACGCCGGAACAGTACGTGCTCATGTTCGAGATCGACCATCCCGTCCAGGAGGCCGGAACCCCGTTCACCGCCCGCTTCGCGACCTCCCCGGACCTCCACCGTTGGACCCTCACCCCTCCGGAGTGCAACTATGCCAAAGATCGCTACACCGCTCCGCACTGCTTGCGCTGGCTCGAGGGGTGGTTTTACGACTTCTATCTCGAGGCTTATCACGGATACGAGACGCGCGTCGTCCGGTCCCACGATCTGATCCATTGGGAAGCCAGCCCGCTGAACCCGGTCCTCTGCGCCTCGCCCGAGGACAAGCTGATCGCCAACCCCAAGCTGACCGAAGCCCAGCGGACCCGCATCGCCCACGCGGTCAATCTGAACAACTCGGACCTTGATTTCTGCGAGTATCAGGGCCGGTTGATCCTCAATTATTCCTGGGGCAACCAGCAGGGTGTCGAACACTTGGCCGAGGCGGTGTATGACGGGACCTTGGCGGAGTTCCTGCGCGGCTGGTTCCCACAGGTCGAACCGTAGCCCCCGCGGCGACCAGAGGCCCGGCGACGGCCCGGAGCTGCCGCCGACTGAAAGAAGCAACGCAGTACATCTGGATCATCAAAGTTAACAACTGTCCAAAGTCCAGTGCCGTACAAAACTTTGTCCCGATCGGGACAAAGTTTTGTACGGCCATTGTGGACAGAGGGTGCCTGCCACGGCAGGCGGCGCCGGCGGGGAACCGATGGGGGCAGGAGCGCCGGACGACCATCCGCCCGGTCGCGTTGGGCGAAGCGACCGGGTCGTCCTACCTGGCGCTGCGAACGACGACGGTACCAAGAGCGAAGTCAGGCGGCAAACGGAGGGCACCGTCGGGGTCGGGCCGGAGGCGGACGCCGTTGACCAGCGCGGAGCGCACCCGGCCAGCCCCTTCGATCCGCAGGCGCAACCGGCCCCGGCGGAACCGCAGATCGGCCTCGACGGGCGGGCTGCCCGGATAGAGGGCCGGCCGGATCACCGGCGTGTCGCCCTCGAAGCGCACCCCCAGATAGTGGCGCACGATGAACAGCGCGACCTCGCCTGAGGTCCAACAGACAATCCCGCTGGAGTTGTTCAGCGACCTGATCGAGGGGATTTCTTCGAACCACGCCCCGGCACGCCCGCCCTGCACCGAGTTGAGCCACTCGAGGGACCGGCGGCTGCGGTCGAACAGGCCCGCGTCGTGTTGGGCGCGGAGGATGAAGCAGGTGGCGAACGGCCACGGGCCCGGCTGGTCGGGTTGGGCGCTGGTGGCGTAACGGTCGTAGCCCCCGTCGGCCCAGCGGGTGTTCCAGAGCTCCTCGAGGGCGTCGAGGGTGCGGTGGGCCAGGGTCGAGTGGGGGGCCACCACCCCCAGGGCGATGGGGAGGGCCTCGGAGGCGTCGGGCAGGAGCCGATGGCGGGTTTCGGTACTCAACGGGGTATCGGGCGCGTAACCCTTGGCGGGGCCGAACTCATCGGCGACCACGCCGTTGAGGTAGCGGCGTTTGATCAGCCGGCCGTGGGCGACCAAGGCGCGGGAGGGATGGGCCAAGATGGCGTGCTGGATGAGGTCGGCCTCGGCCCGCCATTGATCGACCCGATC
>JAJXTA010000731.1 GCA_021784265.1 bacterium
AGCCGGGAGCAGCTCCTCAGCGGCGTTTATGATGAGGCTCCGACCACCGTGAACCCTGGCCATGCCCGTCCCCAGAACCAGTTCCGCGAAAACGGGCGTCAGGCCGAGCTGCCGCGCCTCCACGAGGTGGTGCGCGCGCTGGATCAAGTGGTCCCGGTGGACTACTACCTCCCCGGCTGTCCGCCGACGCCCAAATTGATTCAAGCCGCCCTCACGGCCCTCCTGGCTGGCCGCTTGCCGCCCAAGGGCGCGGTCCTGGCCCCGGACACCGCCTTGTGCCAGCAGTGCCCGCGCCGGGCCAGCAAGCCGGAGGACCTCAGCTTGGCCGAGCTGACGCGCCCGCACAAAAAGGTGCTCGACCCCGACCAGTGTTTCCTGGCCCAGGGCGTGGTGTGTTTGGGACCGGCCACGCGGGCGGGGTGCGAAGCGGCGTGCCCCGGGGGCAACATGCCCTGTACCGGCTGTTTTGGGCCGACCAGCCGGGTGCGGGACCACGGCGCAAAAATGCTCGCCGCCTTGGGAGCGAACCTCAAAGCCCACGACCCGGCGGAAATCGACCGGACCCTGGCGGGCCTGCCAGACCCGGTCGGGACCTTCTACCGGTATGGTCTGGCCAAGAGCCTGGTGCGCCGCCGGGTGAACCGGGCCTAACGCCGGCTCCAGGCGACGAGCGCCGCCGCACCTTCAACCTCCTTGGTTATGAATGACCCCAACCCCACCGCCGCCAACCCCGGCGCAGCCACGCTCGACGCCCCCGCCGACCCCGCCCCGCGTCGCCTCACCGTGGACCCGATCACCCGGCTGGAAGGTCATGGGCGGATCGAGATCTTCCTGGACGAACAGGGCGAGGTCGAACGCGCCTACCTCCAGATCCCGGAATTGCGCGGGTTCGAGGTGTTCTGTCGGGGCCGGCCGGCGGAGGAGATGCCGCAGATTACCAGTCGGATCTGCGGGGTCTGCCCCACCGCCCATCACCTGGCGGCCACCAAGGCCCTGGACGACCTCTACCACGTCACGCCGCCGCCGGCGGCCCGGAAGATTCGGGAGCTGGTCTATCAGGCCTTCATGCTCGAGGATCACGCCCTGCACGTCTATATCCTGGGCGGGCCGGATTTTATCGTCGGCCCGCACGCCCCGCCGGCGGAACGCAACGTGGTGGGGGTGGTGCAAAAGGTCGGCCTCGAGGTGGGTAAGCGGGTGATCGGGATGCGGCGCCGGCTGCGCGAGGTGATCGCCTACTTTGGCGGCAAAGCGATTCATCCGGTGTTCGGCTTGCCGGGCGGGGTGTCCAAGGCGCTGAATCCGGCCGACCTGGCCCGGTTTCAGACGCTCGCCCAGGATGCCCTGGACTTCGCCCAGTTCACCCTCCAGGTCTTCAAGGACGTGGTATGGGCCAACCCGGCGTACCGGGAGTTCATCACCGCCGACACCTACACCCACCGCACCTATTACCTGGGCATGGTGGATGCCGCCAACCGGGTGAGTTTCTACGACGGCCAGTTGCGGATCGTGGACCCGGAAGGCAAGGAGTACGCGCGGTTCGATCCGCGGGAGTATCGCCAGTATGTCGCCGAGCGGGTCGAGCCGTGGAGCTACGTCAAATTCTGCTACCTCAAGCTGATGGGCTGGCAGGGGTTCACCGAAGGCCGCGGCAGCAGTGTCTATGCGGTGGCTCCGTTGGCGCGGTTGAATGTGGCCGATGGCCTGGCCACCCCGCGCGCCCAGGCCGCGTACGAGGAGTTCTTCGCCGCGCTGGGGGGCAAACCGGTGCATCACACCCTGGCCAATCACTGGGCGCGCGTGGTCGAAATGCTCTATGCCGCCGAGCGGATGGTCGAGCTGGTCCACGATCCGGACCTGATCCAACCCCATGTGCGCACCCTGCCGCATGAAACGCCGTCGGTGGGCATCGGCGCCGTCGAAGCCCCCCGCGGAACCTTGTTCCACCATTACGAGACCGATGCCGCCGGCCTGGTGCGGCAGGCCAACTTGATCGTTGCCACCCAGAACAACGCCGCCCGCATCGCCATGAGCGTGGAGAAGGCCGCCAAGGACCTCATCCACCGGGGCGAGGTTAACGAGGGACTGTTGAACATGGTCGAGATGGCCTTTCGCGCCTACGACCCGTGCTTCGGCTGCGCCACCCACTCGTTGCCGGGCCATGTCCCCTTGGTCGTGAACCTCTACGATTCCGCCCGGCGTCGGGTGCGCCAACTGATCCAATCCTGAGCCGCACGCGCCAACTCGCGGCGCCGTTGGCCCCGGGGCGCCACCGCGCGCGGAAGTGGCGGAGAGGGTAGGAATCGAACTTACCTCGACCCGTGTAACGAGCCGACGGCGGTTTTGAAGACCGCGGGGGCCACCAGGCACCCATCACTCTCCGTAGCCGATAACAAGGGACTCACGAACCCATCCCCAAGGGCTTGTAGCCCCTCCCGCGCCGCTGGCGCGTCCGAAAGCCCCGGGGGCGCCCCCAGGCAGGACGCTCCACCCGTTGACCGCCGACCCCGTTGGCCGGAAGGATGCGCTAGGTCCCATCGGGCCTCTATTTCGCACGTATCCGCGTCGGCGACAAGCGGATTCGGCGGGAACACGACCGTTCAGCGCGCGGCACCGACAGATGTAGGGACGCGGATTCCTGGCACAGGATATGCCCACATTCGGGCATGCAGGTCTGCCGCAACCAAGCCTCTCGCCGCGCTTCTCGGCGCCACGCATTTCGGTTCCCGCCTCGGGGCGGGTTCGCCCAGCGCTCCACTCGACGCACATGCGGGAACGCGGGCGGTTCAGCGAGTCGCCAAGCAGGAAACTCGTGCAAGCCATTGATGGCGAGGCACGAAGAGACTCAAGCACGGACTCGCCAACTGCTGAAAGGTCGCCGGAATTATCCTCG
>JAJXTA010000732.1 GCA_021784265.1 bacterium
GTGCGGACCGCCATCAGGACCAGGAATGACAAAAATCCTACTGGTTGAAGACAACGAGATGAACCGCGACATGCTGTCGCGCCGGCTGGAGCGCAAGGGCTACACCGTCGTCTTGGCGGTGGACGGCGCGGACGGTCTGCAGCAGGCGCGAACCCAAGCCCCGGACCTCATTCTCATGGACATGAGCCTGCCGGTCCTGGATGGCTGGGAGGCGACGCGCCAGCTCAAGGCCGACGCGGCGACGCAGCACATCCCGGTGATCGCCCTCACCGCTCACGCCATGGCCAGCGACGAACAGAAGGCCCGCGACGCCGGTTGTGACGACTTCGATACTAAACCCATCGAGTTCCCCCGCCTCTTGGGCAAGATCGAAACGCAACTCCAGCATCGCCCCGCTCCCTGACCCGCGAGCCGCCGGTGAAATCACGCCCCAAAACCCAACGGGCAGGGGACTGCCCCGGGCCGCTGCCCGCCCCCCGCGCCACGGCCACGCCGGAGTTGGCCGAAATCCGCCACGCCCTGCGCACGCCCATCAACCACATCCTGGGATACTGTGAGATGCTCCAGGAGGAAGCGGGTTTGCCGAAGTCCTTCCAGCGCGACCTCGAACGCATCCACGCCAGCGGCCACCAACTGTTGGGGTTGATCAACGAATACTTCGACGAGCACAAGCCCCGCCCCGCTCAACTGGACCTCCACCGGCTCTACCACGACCTGCGCACGCCCGTGAACCTCATCATCGGTTACAGCGAGCTCCTCCAGGAAGAGGCCGAACCGGCGGGACACGGCCACCTCAACGCGGAGCTGCGGAAAATCCGGCAGGCCGCGGCCACCTGGTTGGAATTAGCCGAGTGCCACTTGAATCTAAACACCCCGCCGGACTCCCAGGCGCCTCCCGGAGCGCCGGAGAAGGCCCGCCCCGCCCCGCGGCAAGCCCCGCCCGCCGCGCCCCTGCCCAACCTCGACGGCGGCAGGATTCTCGTGGTGGACGACGATCAAGACAACCGCGACATCCTGGCGCGACGCCTCGAGCGGCAGGGTTGCGGAGTCGGCGTCGCCGCCAACGGCCGCGAGGCCGTCCGCCTGGTCGAAACTCAGCGGTTCGACCTGATCCTGCTCGACCTGAAGATGCCGGGCATGGACGGGCTGGAGGTGCTGCACCGGATCCGCGCCAAGTGGCCGGTGAGCGTCCTGCCGGTGATCATGCTCACCGCCAAGGACTCCAGCGGCGACGTCATCGAAGCCCTGCGCCACGGGGCGAATGATTTCCTGACCAAGCCTGCCGACTTTCACGTCGTGCTCGCCCGGGCTCAAACGCACCTCCGGCTCAAGAAGGCCCAAGCCGACCTCACCGCCCGGATGGAGGAGATTAAACAGCTCGCCCACGAGCTGGAGCGACGCAACACCTTCATCCGCCAAGTCTTCGGCCGTTACCTCACCGACGAAGTGGTGCAAAACCTGCTGGACACCCCGCAGGGTCTCGAATTGGGCGGCGAGAAACGGCGCGTTACCATCCTGATGAGCGACCTGCGGGGCTTCACCACCCTCGCCGAGCCGCTGCCGGCCGAGCGGGTCGTCGAGATCTTGAACCTCTATCTGGGGACCATGGCCGAGGTCATCGCCCGGCACCGTGGCACGATCGACGAATTCATCGGCGACGCCATCCTGGCCATCTTTGGCGCCCCACTGGTCCAGCTTGACGACCCGGAGCGGGCGGTCGCCTGCGCGTTGGCCATGCAACAGGCGATGGACAAGGTCAATGAGCGAATCCGGCGCCTGGGCGGTCCCACCCTGCAGATGGGCATCGGCCTCAACACCGGCGAGGTCGTCGTCGGCAACATCGGGTCCGCCCAACGGGCCAAGTACGGCGTGGTCGGGCACAACGTCAACCTCGCCAGCCGCATCCAGGCCGTCGCGGCGGGAGGCGAGGTCTTGATCTCGGAAACCACCCTCGGTTTGGTTCGCCCCCTGCTGGCCTTGGGCCGCGAGCAGGTGTTTCTGCCCAAAGGCATCGACCGCCCCTTAAAAGTATATGCCGTGAGGGCGATCAGCGGGCCTTACTCAGTCTCACTCCCGCCCTAGTCCGCGCGGTCCCGCCCGGCCTCCCGAAGGAGCAGCGCCCCTTGGCGCTCGAGGCGCGGCGACATCAGGCTGGGTTCGCCTCTGCCTCGGCCTGCTGCAGACGGGCCTCCAACTCGATGCTCCGTCGGAACCCAGCCAGAGCGTCATCGGGGCAAGCCCGCAAAAGCGGACGCAGCGCGTCCATGCTCGAGAGGGTGTAGCATCGTTGCTCCGGGTCAAAATACACCACGACCTTCTTCCGTCGCTCGATCAGATTCAGAACGTTGTTCAGGGTGCCCTTGCTCTTCCCGTCCCAGAGCATGAAGCCATAGTCGGCTTCCTTCGCCATTGCGACGTCCTTGGCGACGTAGAAAAGAAATCCCCGTTGGCCCGACCCCGGCTGCACCTGCTGTGTTGGCCAATTCGACAGGTTATTGCGGTACTGCGCCCCTGAGTAGAATACCGTCACAGTGCGGTAGCCTTGATCGGCAAAGTGCTTTTGAACGGCTTTGTCCGCACCGTTGGCGTCGCCCACCAAGACTCCCAGGCGCGCCCCGATCATCGCCTCGAGCCGCGCCCGCACAACTTCGTTTAGCCGCGAGATTCTTCGCGAGCCGCCTACAAAGACCTCTTTCATCTCACGGAACGGGTTCGCGTCAAGGCCATCGCGATGATGAAACGGGCATGACCGTTCCCGCCGACTTCGGCAGGCGTCGTGGTTGGCATTGGTTGCAGTGAGCGAAAGGACAAATTACGAACCACAGTTCCAGGCTCGAATGTACGTCCGCGCGGGAGCCAGTCAAGCCCGCACCACGGCAGGAAGCGTGGGAGC
>JAJXTA010000022.1 GCA_021784265.1 bacterium
CCCTGGCCGCGGCCCTCCGCACGATTGCCGACCCCAAGGCGCGGGTGAGCACGCGGCTCGAGTACCTCGGCATCTGCGGCGAGGTCCGGGCGGCGGCGGCGGTGCCGGTGATGCTGGGCCTCCTGGATGCGGCGCCGGGCGATACCCTCACCAAGGCGGCCTTGGGGGCCCTCGAGCATTACGAGGCGCCGGAGATCGGGGCGCGGGTGGTTGCGGCGTACAATCACCTCAGCCCGAACGCCCAGCTCGCCGCCGAGACCTTGTTGGCCAGCCGGGCCGGCTGGGCCCAGGCCTGGCTCCAGGCGATGTCGGAGGGCAAAATCGATCCACATCAGGTCTCGCCCAATGCCATCCGCACCGTGCGGTCGCACGCCGAGCCCGGGCTCCAGGAACTGGCCGACCGGCTCTGGGGCCGGCCGGGGCGGCCGACGACGGCGGAAATGGAACGGCAGATCCAGCGGCTGACCGCGGTGGTGCGCGGCGGGTTGGGGGACCCGTACGATGGCCGGGCGCTGTTCCAAGCTACGTGCGCCGTCTGTCACACCTTGTTTGGCCAGGGGGGGCGGGTGGGGCCCGACCTGACGACGTACCAGCGGGATGACTTGGCCACGCTGCTGCTCAATATCGTGAATCCGAGCGCCGAAATCCGTGAAGGCTACGAGAACTATCTGATCGAGACCAAAGACGATCGGTCCCTGAACGGCTTCCTGGTGGAACAGAACCAACAGGTCGTCGTCCTGCGCGGTTTGGACGGCCAGAACGTGACGCTCGAGCGCAAGGACATCGCCCAGCTCGCGGCCTCGCCCCTCTCCCTGATGCCCGAGGGGCTGCTCAGCGCCTTCAACGATCAACAGGTGCGGGACCTCTTCGCCTACCTGCGCAGCACGCAGCCGCTGGTGGGCGAGCCGCCGCATCCGCGCTTGAGCGCCGCCGGCCCGGGCCATTGAGCCGCGGCCTGGCCTTCGGGGTTCCCGCCCGGCGCCGGGCGCCACGGGAGGCCCGCCGGCGCCGGGGGCCCGCGGCCCGGGAGGAGGAACGCCTCGCCTCATTGCGCCAGGAAACGTCAACCGCCGGCAAACTTCTGAATGACACATGCTTTTGCACCGTCTAAGGTAAGCTTGTGTTTGCCATGATCCGGCGTGTGCCAGCGCGCTGGCCCGCCCTCTGCCTGGGCGCCAGCCTTTGTTGCGGAGGCTCGACCCGCCTCGCGGCCGCGGAGAAGCTGCAGTTCAACCGCGACATCCGCCCCCTCCTCTCGGACCGCTGCTTCAAGTGCCACGGCCCGGACCAAGCCAGCCGCAAGGCGGGCTTGCGCCTCGATTTGGCCACCTCCGCCTACGCCGAGCGCAAACACCATCGGCACGCCGTCGTCCCCGGCAACCCGGAGGAGAGCCTCCTCTGCCGGAAGATCTTCGCCACCGACCCCGAGGACCGGATGCCGCCGCCCGAATCGCACCTGTCGTTGAGCCAGGCGGAGAAAGAGCGCCTGCGCCTGTGGATTGCCCAAGGGGCGCAGTACCAGCCGCCGTGGTCCTTCATCCCACTGCCCGACCGGGTGCCGGTGCCGGCGGTGCGCAACCGGCGTTGGCCGCGCAACCCGATCGACAACTTCATTCTCGCCCGCCTCGAGCCGGCCGGGCTCGAGCCTTCCCCCGCGGCGGACCGCGCCCGGTGGCTGCGCCGGGTGACCTATGACCTGATCGGGCTGCCTCCCACCCCCCGGGAGACCGCGGCGTTCCTCGCCGACCACTCCCGCCACGCCTACGAACGGGTGGTGGACCGGCTCCTGGCCTCACCCCACTTTGGCGAACGGATGGCCGTGCCCTGGTTGGACGCCGCCCGGTATGCCGACAGCTACGGCTACCAAAGCGACCAACTCTGTCCCACATGGCCTTATCGCGACTGGGTGGTTCAGGCGTTCAACCGGAACTTGGCGTACGACCGGTTCCTGACCGACCAGTTGGCGGGGGACCTCCTCCCGCACCCGACGGCGGCGGACCGGCTGGCCACGGCCTTCAACCGGCTCCACCGCCAAACCAACGAAGGCGGGAGCATCGAGGAGGAATGGCGCACCGAATATGTCTCGGACCGGGTCGCCACGTTCAGCACCGCCATGCTCGGGCTGACGTTCCAATGCGCCCATTGTCACGATCACAAGTTTGATCCCATCACCCAACGCGATTACTACAGCCTCTTCGCCTTCTTCAACAGCATCGACGAGTGGGGCCTCTACAACGATACCGCCCACGTCCCCACCCCTTCCCTGCTGCTGCCCACCCCGGAGCAGCAGCGCGCCATCACCGAAGCTGACCGGGTGCGGCAGGAGGCCCTCGCCGCTCTGGCCCGGGTCCAGACCCAGGCCGAACCCGGCTTTCGCGCCTGGCTGCGGCAGTCCAATCTCACCGCGACGATTCCCGGGCTGACGGCGGCCTACTCGTTCGACACGCTGGGGCCCTCCAACCGCTTCGTGAATGCGGTCAACTCCGCCAATACCAGCACGGTCCTGCGGGGCAACACCCTGGTGCCCGGCAAGTCGGGTCAGGCCGTTCAGTTCACCGGCGACGACGAGCTCACCTTCCCCGGCGTGGGGGGGAGCCTGCAACCGTGGGAGCCGTACACGGTGCTCTTTTGGCTGGAGCGGCCGACGGGCCTGACGAACGGGGTGATTTTCCATCGGTGCGAGGGGACTGACACCGGCTTCCACGGCACCGAGCTGAGCCTCGAAGACAGCCACTTGTTCTTCGTGATCAAGCGGTTCTGGCCGGGAAACGCGCTGGCGGTGCGCTCGGTGGCCCCCGTGCCCGCGGGTCGTTGGGTCCAAGTGGCCGTCAGTGTCGATGGCTCCGCCCGGGCGCAGGGTATCACTCTGTTCCTGGACGGCCAACCCGCCCCGGTCGAGGTGGTGCGGAATCAGTTGACCAAGAGCCCCGAGAACGGTGGCAGCGGGTTCACGTTCGGCGCCTTGTTTCGCTCGACGGGGCTGAAGGGTGGGCGGCTGGATGAATTACGCGTCTATAACCGGGCGCTGGCCCCCATCGAGGTCCGGCAGCTCTGCGACGGCCAGGCCTTGGCGGAGGCGATGGCCACGCGCGACCTCCGCGCCCTGCGCCCCTATTATTTGGCCGCCCTCGCCCCGGGCGTGGCCCAGGCGCGCCAGCAACTGTGCCAGGCGGTCCACCGCGATTTCGAGGCGCGCAACCCCGTGCTCGAGAGCAGCGTCATGGAAGAGCTGCCCCAGCCGCGCCCGGCGTACATCCTGGTGCGCGGGCGCTACGATTCGCCCAAACGCCCGGACCTAAGCGTCACGCGGGCGACCCCGGCCATGCTGCCGCCTTTCCCGCCCCATGCCCCGCGCAACCGCCTGGGTCTGGCCGAGTGGCTGACCGATCCCCACCATCCACTGACCAGCCGCGTGGCGGTCAACCGTTTTTGGGCCATGGTGTTTGGGCGCGGGATTGTGGCGACTCCAGACAACTTCGGGGCGCAGGGCGCCGAGCCCACGCACCCGCGGTTGCTGGATTGGCTGGCGCGGGATTTCATCGATTCCGGTTGGGACGTGAAGGCCTTACTCAAGAAGATGGTCCTCAGCGCCACCTACCGCCAAGACTCCCGCCTGCGCCCCGAACTCCAGGAGCAAGACCCGGAGAACCTCTTGCTCGCCCGCGGACCGTCCGAGCGCCTCACGGCGGAGATGATCCGCGACACCGCCCTGGCCGCCAGCGGGCTGTTGGACGGGAAGATGGGCGGGCCGCCGGTTAGCCCCTATCTGGCGGGGGATTTTTGGCGCGCCGCCAACGGGATGAGCCCGCCGTATCACCAGAGTGTCGGGGGCGACCTGTATCGGCGCAGCGTGTACACGGTCTGGAAGCGCACCGCCCCCATGCCGGACATGACCGCGTTCGATGCCCCCTCGCGGGAGGTCTGCGTTGTGCAGCGGAGCACAACGGCCACGCCCCAGCAGGCCTTCGTGCTGCTCAATGACGAGCAGTTCGTTGAAGCCGCGCGCGTCTTGGCCGAGGAAGCCCTGGCCCAGCCGGGTGCGACTCCCGTCGAGCGCATCCGTTTCGCCTTCCGTCACCTGACCGCCCGCGAGCCCGATGCGCGCGAGACGACGTTGCTCACCCGCTTGTTGCGGGAGGAAGAGAAGTTCTACGGGCAGGAACCCGCGCGCGCCACCAAGGTCCTGGCGGTGGGCCAGCACCCGCGCAACTCCACCCTCAACCCGGTCGAGGTCGCCGCCACCACCGCCGTGACCCAGACCATCATGAATCTGGACGCCACCGTCTGGAAACGTTGACCTCTATGAACACCCCTTTGCCTTACGGCGCCGACCCGCTGGCTATCACCCGCCGGCATTTCTTCTCCCGCACCGCCCGCGGCCTGGGGGTCATGGCCCTCTCGGGGCTCCTGCCGCGGGTCCTAGCCTCCGCGCCCGGGCCGCGGGTCGGGGGGCTGCCCGAATTCCCCAACTTCCCGCCCAAGGCCAAGCGGGTCATCTACCTCTTCCAGAGCGGCGCGCCGTCGCAGGTCGATCTGTTCGACTACAAACCGCTCCTCAACAAGCTCCACGGGGAGCAGTTGCCGGACGCGGTGCGCGACGGCCAACGGCTGACGGGCATGACGGCCCAACAGGCCTCGATTCCCCTGGCGGGGTCGGTCTTCGCGTTCAAACAGGCCGGGCCCTCGGGGGGCTGGTTCAGCGAACTGCTGCCGCACACCGCCGCGGTGGCGGATGACCTGTGCGTGGTCCGCTCGATGTACACCGAGGCCATCAACCACGACCCGGCCATCACCTTTTTCCAAACCGGTTCCCAGATTGCCGGGCGACCCTCCTTCGGCGCCTGGGTCCACTACGGCCTGGGCACCGAGGACGCCAACCTTCCCGCCTTCATCGTCCTGATCACGCCCAACAAGAACGATCAACCGCTTTACAGCCGGCTCTGGGGCAGCGGCTTCCTCGACCCCCGCTACCAAGGGATCCAGTTTCGCGCCGGCCCCGAGCCGATTCTCTACATGGCCAATCCCGACGGTCCGTGCGGCACGGGCCGCCGCGCCCTGCTGGACACCCTCGGCGCCCTCAGCCGGCATGAGTACGACCAGGAGCTGGACCCGGCCATCGAGTCGCGCGTTGCCCAATACGAGATGGCCTACCGCATGCAGACCAGTGTGCCGGAGGTCACCGACCTCGCCAAGGAACCGGAGAGCACCTTCGCCCTCTACGGGCCGGACAGCCGCAAACCGGGCACGTTCGCCGCCAACTGCCTGCTGGCCCGGCGCCTGGCCGAGCGGGGCGTGCGTTTCATCCAGCTTTATCACCAGGGCTGGGATCAGCATGATAACCTGCCCAGCGGCATCCGGGTCCAAACCCGCGAGACCGACCAGGCCAGCGCCGCGCTCGTCAAGGACCTCAAACAGCGAGGAATGCTCGACGATACCCTGGTCATCTGGGGCGGGGAGTTCGGGCGCACCTGTTACTCCCAAGGCCGCCTCACGAAGGACAACTACGGCCGCGACCATCACCCCCGCTGTTTCACCGTCTGGATGGCCGGGGGCGGGGTGAAGCCGGGCCTCACCTACGGCCACACCGATCCCTACTGCTACAATATCGCCGATGCCGACGGGAACGTGTTGCATCCCGACAAGAGCACGTTCACCCCGGGCGCCGTCCACGTGCATGATCTCCAAGCCACCATCCTCCATCTGCTGGGGATCGACCACGAACGGCTCACTTACGCCTACCAGGGCCGGCGGTTCCGCCTGACCGATGTCCACGGCTTCGTGGTTAAGGACCTGCTGGCCTGAGACCCGCCGCCTTTCGATTCGTCAATACGCCACAGCGGCCTCGACCGACAGCGGGAGCCACCCCAGGTGGCGGGGCCGGCGGCGGAGGGCGGCCACAACGCTTTTGTTCCGACCCTCGCGGAGTGACGCACGGAGAGAGGGCTGCGAGGAGGCGGTCGCCAACGCCAAGGAGCGCGTCGAGGGGTTTGGCGAGGCGCTGGCCAACGCGGGCGAACCGGTCCCGGTCGAGGAGGACCTGATCCCGGCGGCGATCGTCCGCGCGCAGGCGAACACCCCGGTGCTCGCGTGAGCCGGCTTCCGGCGGCAAAAACCGGGAGCGGTCGCCGCCGCGCTCAACAACGCCGGGGTCCTCGGACAGCACCAGCGAGGCCAGCTTCTCTGGCGCGGCCAGGAAGTAGAAGTTCAGCGCGAACCCGATGTCGGCATCACCCCGACAGAGCCACGGGCTCATCTCCGAGGTCCCCGCCGCATATCCCGCGGTCGTCCGGTAGCGGGCCGCGACCAACTTCCTCGCGGAACCCATGCGCGCCGGCAGGGCGACGGGAAGCGGTGCAAGAACCTGTTCGCGGGATGATGGGTCAACCGAGGCACAAACGATTTCCCACACGATAGCTTTTAAGAAGCTTCCGCTTTGGAGTGCCGGTCGCTACACGATGGGGGGATTGAATGCACGTCAAGCCCTTGAAACCGCAGCCGAGCATCTTCGGCGGTTGGAGGGCCACGTCCTGGACGTGCTGAGCATCTCGAGGCCGATTTCTGTTGAGGCGGCGGTCAGCCTGGCGAAGGTGATTTCCAAGCTCTCGCCGCTGGTGGGGAACATGATCGAATTCAACACCGTGGCGGTGTTGAACGCTGGCGGGAGTTTCCAGCCTTTCGGGAAATGGGTGCGCCAGGACCCAGGCTTTCCCGACACGGTCTTGATGGGCCGCATCTCGCCCACTCCCGGTTTCGAAATCAAAGCGTGGTTTCCGATGGCGACGGAAATCACGGCCCGGTTCAAAGACAGTCAGAATCACTTCACGGCGGACAATACGCACGTCGCCACGCTGGCATGGTTGCCAGAGCACATGATTTATGGGAAACCGAGAATCATCGGCGTGTGCGTCACGTCGGGGAAGTCCGTCGCGGAAGCTCGCGACAATCACTACCACAATCCGCCGGACTATCTGGTCATCGAACCGGAGGATACGCGCCAGCGCACGCGCAACCTGCAACAGACCAACACCAACGGTTACAAGTTCCAGGGCACCGCCCAGCAACGCCGACAGGCGGGGAGGGTCGTGGAGAGCTGGGGGAAGCAAGGCAAGACCTATAAGCCCACACCGGAGTATCAGGGAACGCTCCGCCATCTGTTGGCGAGGTTCCCCTACCGGCTTGATACCAACTACGCGAAGATGGACCGGATAGTGCAGCCTGGGATCGAGTCGTTCAAGACGCAGATCCGGCAGCGAGAGTTTTACGGCCTGTCCGTAAGCCGGTGGACGCGGATGCTGGCGAGCGAAGATGACGCGGTGCTCCGAGCGGCGGTACAACGCCTCGGCATCACAGATTTAGGAACATCGGCACTGGTTCGTTGAATCGCTGGACGCCGAGCTGGAAGTACGTCGAATCAAGCTCGGCCGCGAAGGCCTTGCGCCCGCACCGGCAGGCGGCGATCGAAGCGCTGAAGAGCCCGCCAAATGGTCCCCAAATGATGTCCCCGTCGTCCGACGATGCCTGGATGATGAGTCCCATGAGGTCGAGGGGCTTCTGGTTCAGATGTGCGGCCCTTCCCGTCGGCGCCTTTAGGCGTTCGCCACAATGAAGAGCCGTGCGCTGCCACACATTCGTGTAGCCGTGCGGACAGCGGAACTTGTAGCGTAGCGCCTCCCACTGCTCGGTGGTCAGCGGCTCCGCGCCATTCATTGAGAAGTAGGGGCGTCCGCTTGGCACGCCATGTTCGTTGGCATAGCCCGCCAGCAGTTGGAACTTCTCCGGCGGCGGTGGATACCAAAGATGCCCGCGGTCGAAGTATTTCCGAGTTGCGGCGTCGGCTACACCGCAGGCGTGGTTAGCCTCGCGTAACGGCAGGCCGGTTCGTTCCCACTCCGCCAGCATCCATCGCTGGAGTGAGACTCCGTTGATGCGCGCCTCGAACGAGTATTGCACGCACAGTTCGGTGACCACAGGGAAACGCCGAATCTTCGCCGTGTTCACGTTGCCCGCGATGTGTGCCTTCGTCTTGTCCCAGATGTTCGCATTGACGTAGCGAAAGCCGACCTTTTCTAGAACCGGACGCACCGCCGCCCAGCCGATCTCGGAATTCCAAAACCAGAGCGTGGTTTGCGGCGTGGCTTTGGCAGCCCACGCCTTGACGTGGGGCTCATACCATTCCGGCAATCCAAGATGGTCCGAGGTGTCGCCATCGAATCCGAGCACGCCGTAGGCACCGTCCGAGATAATCACGGTGGGAGCGGGCCAAGCGTCATAGAACTCCAGGCTGTTGCCGTAGTGAATCTGGGCGAGGCTGTTTCTGAACACCCGACTTGCGGGGGGGGATTCAAGGTGTACGGTTTTCCCGCGTCCCCGCGTGCTTGGGGGCGGAGCGCATGTCCCCTTGAGGCGAACCATGTTCGAGATGACAGCAAAAAACTATCTCACGCGCAATGGTTTTAGCACCGGCACTTTCCGAGGCCGACCTGCGGGGCGTCGGCCGCTGCGGTTGAACCGCTCCACCTCGTCCCGGTCCAGCAAGTGGTCCCGACCACGTTTGTCCGAGTTCAACTGTCCGTCCCGCAACAACTGACGAACTCTGACCGGGCTGACTTTGAGGATGGCGGCAGCTTCGGCTGTCGTTATCAGCCCCACGACTCGACGAACGTAGTGCTTTTCGGGCCAGCTCGTCAATAGGGTGTAGGAAGGCGGCCCCGCGCGCGGTGGCCGAGCGCGTCAAGGGGCCGGTCGCCCGGCCGGTCCCACCCCGCAGCCGCCGGATCCCGGGAAGGTTTCTCCGGTTTATCCGGCCGCCTCCGGGAACGCCCCCAACCCGAGGATGGCACTTCGCGGAACATCCTCGACTCCGTACGGCCGATGGAAGCAGTCGCGGACCGGCCGGCCATTCGCGATGGTCACGGCAGCAGTTGATCATGGCTTGAGGCCGCCCGCCTGCTGTCCGGGATGGCCGTCCGCCGCGCGGTTGCGGGGAGGGGAGCCCGCCAATGGGTCCGTGGTGTCGCCGCGTCCTGGAGACGCCTCTCCGCGTCCTTATGCCTCGGAGAGAAGGCGAGGATGAAGGGGGCGAACCGGGCCGCCCGGCACGAGGCCGCGCGGCGCGTGGCACGGGTCTTTGGTGGGCGCACAATGTGTTGGTTTCACGCTTGGGCGGGGTTAAGGTGGCGTGGTGAAGAAGCATGCTTTTTCGCCGGGAGAAGGGTTGAACCGCCGCGCGTTTGTGCGGTGGCTTGGCGCGGCCGGGGCGGGCACGCTGCTGGGGCCGCTGCCGGCGCGGGCCGGGGCGCCCGCCCGTGGCCCGGCCGATCAACTCGTCCGGTTTCCCGGCAAGACGGACCTCATCCTGCGTGTGGACCGGCCGCCGCAGTTGGAAACGCCCTTGGCTTATTTTCGGGAGGAGCTCACGCCGAACGAGGCCTTTTACGTCCGGTGGCACTTGGAGGGGATTCCCACCGCGGTTGACCTGAATGAGTTCCGGCTGCGCCTCGGCGGCCATGTGGAGCGGCCGCTGACGCTCTCGGTGGCCGAGTTGCGGCGGCAGTTCGAGCCGGTGTCGCTCGTGGCGGTGAATCAGTGTTCCGGCAATTCGCGGAGCTTTTTTGAACCGCGCGTGCCCGGCGGCCAATGGAAGAACGGGGCGATGGGCAACGCGCGCTGGACCGGGGTGCCGTTGCGCGTGTTGCTGGACCGGGCTGGGGTCAAGGCCGGCGCGGTGGAGGTCAGCTTCGGCGGTTTGGACCGCCCGGCGCTGGCGGCGACGCCCAAATTCGGCAAGGCGCTGGCGCTCGATCACGCCCGCGACGGCGAGGTGATGGTCGCCTACGAAATGAACGGCGCGGAGCTGCCACTGCTCAACGGCTTTCCGCTGCGGCTGGTCGTGCCTGGCTGGTATGCGACCTATTGGGTGAAGGCGCTGAACGAGATCCAGGTGTTGTCCGAACGGTTCACCGGCTTCTGGATGGCCACCGCTTATCGCATTCCCAACACCGCGGATGGCAACGAATCGCCGGACCATCCGGCCACTCAAACCGTGCCGATCAACCGCATGAGCCTGCGCTCGCTCTTCGTCCGGCCGGAACCGGGCGAGCGCGTGCCGGCCAACGCCCCGTTCGAGCTCCAGGGCGTAGCGTTCGACGGGGGCAGCGGCATCCGGGGGGTGGAAGTCTCGACCGACGGCGGCGCCACCTGGCGCACGGCGCGGCTGGACCGCGACCTCGGGCGTTATTCGTGGCGGCGCTGGCGGCTGACCTGGCAGCCGCCTGGCGCGGGAACGTATCACCTGCGGGTCCGCGCGGTTAGCCAGGCTGGCCAAGAGCAAACCGCCCGCCTATGGAACCGGGGTGGCTACATGCGCAATGTCATCGAACAAACCGACGTCGAGGCGGAGTGAGATGAGGCCGGGTATCCTGAATCGGCTCTGCGCCGCCGCCCTCGGTGTGAGCGTCCTCGCCAGCGCCGCCCCCGCGGCGGACACCAGTCGCGCGGCGGGCCCGCACATGATGGTCCTGCCACATTTCGAACCCGAGTTGCCTGCCGCACCGGGACGCGACGAGTTCATGATGGCGTGCTTGAGCTGTCACTCGGCCCGCTATGTCACCATGCAACCGCTCTTCTCCGAACAGAAGTGGGCGGAGACGGTGGACAAGATGGCTAAAGTCTATGGCGCCCAAATGGACGCGGCGCAACGCCAAGCCATCATCGGCTACGTGGTGGCGTTCAACCAGCGTGTGGCCGGCCTCGGGGCCGCGTCCGACGGCGATGACCAGCCCGAGACGTCTGCCACCGTTCCGAGCTACGAGGAAACCACACCCGCCCTGCCGTTGGCCGCGGCTGCGCCCGGGCAGGCGGCCGAGATCCAACGGGGCGCGGCTCTATTCCAGAACAACTGCGCGGCGTGCCATGGCCCGACGGGGCGTGGCGACGGCTGGGTGGCGCCGGCGCTGTGGCGTCAACCAGACGATCTGGCCGCCACGCGCTATTCCCGGCCGTGGCTCGCCCGAGTCTTTTGGAATGGCAGGCGCGGCACGGCCATGCCGTCCTGGCGCGGGTTGTCACCCAGCGATTTGGCGGCTCTAGCGAGCTATGTGCAAACGCTCCACCCGCCCACCACTCCTGAGCAACCGTCTGCCGCATCGCTGGAACGCGGCAGACAACTCTTCGTGCAGGATTGCGCCACGTGCCATGGCGTGGCCGGCGACGGACTCGGCCCCGCGGCGGCCAATCATTTTCCGCAACCGGCCAATTTCAAACTCAAACAGCCGGACACGGCTTTGATCCTGAAGGTGTTGCGCGACGGGATTCCGGGCACCGCCATGCCCTCGTGGCCGCAGCAGCTTTCTGCCGCCGATCGGTCGGTCGTGGCCGGGTACGTGCGGTCGCTTTTTGACCCGCCCGTCGGCGACCCGACCCGTTAGGCGGCCCACCCGCGCCCGCGCTTGTCGGTTGCCGCGTGGCGGTACCGAACAGTCTGGCCTGGGCCAAGCATCGACTTTTCCCCCCCGGTCCTGGCACCGCCGCGGGGCCGCTCGAGTGCGCCGGAGCATGGGGGCGGCGGAATTCGTCTAAGAAACGTGGCGCTGGATTGTCTAGGAGAATGTAGCCGAGAGGCGGCCGCCGTGCGGGCGGCCCGAGGGCAGACGCTCCGACGCACTGAATCGTTGTAACATGGCTGCGGCCAAACCAGAACCGGCCCGCGGGGCGCCGGCGGGACGCGAGTCCGTCGAGGACCTGTTCCACGCCCTCGAGTCGCCCTTGCTGAGCTACGCCGGCCGGCTGCTGGCAGACCCCGAGATGGCGCAAGATGTGGTCCAAGAAGCGTTTCTCAAGCTGCACGCCCAGTTCGATCAGGTGCGCGCGCCGCGGAGTTGGCTCTACCGCACCGTGCACAACCTGGCCCTCAACCAGCGCCAGCGCATGGCCCGGCTCATCCCGCTGGCCCGCGAACCCGCCTCCGACGCCGCGCCGGGCCCCGAGCCGACGGACCTTAAACCGCTGCCAGACGAGCAGATCGCCCGCTGGGAAGGCATCGGCTTGGTCCGGCTGGGGCTGGAGAACCTGGACCGGCGCAGTCGGGAGCTGGTCGAGATGAAATTCCGTGACGAACTTTCCTACAAACAGATCAGCGAGCGCACCGGGCTCACGGTGGGCCATGTGGGTTACCTGCTTCACCACGCCCTCAAAGCCCTGGCCGCCGACCTCGCCCAGGCCGGCCTCGTCCCATGAATCCTGAGCCGCCACCCAACCCCCGCCAGGAACAAGAGGCGCGGATTACGGCCTTGCTCTTGGGCGAACTCAATCCGACCGAGACGGCTCAGGTCCGCCACGCCATTGCCCAGGATCCGGAGTGGACCCGCCTGCATGACCGTCTCCAGGCGACCCTCGCCTTGGTGAAGGAAGCCGCCCGCCAGCCGGTAGCGGGCGGACCGGCCCTTCCCGCAGGCCCGCGTTTGAGCGACGAGCGGCGGCAGCGCCTGCTGGACGGCTTCACGCGGGGAACCGCCCCGACCATTGCTTTCCCGACCGCACCGGCCACGCCGTGGCGGGTCCCGCTGGGCATGGCGGCGGGAGTGCTGTTTCTGGTGGTGTTGGCCGGCCTGGGCTTGCCCGGGTTGCAAAGGGTGAAATCCAAGGGGATCGCGGTCGCGACGCGCCAGCTTTCCGACCGCGTTGAAGCCAACCGTCTCGGCGCCGAGCGGCTTACGCCCACGCTGGCGCTTAACGAGCCCCCAAGTGCCGCCGCGTCCGCTCCGCCAGCGGTGGCGGCGACCCCGGCGCTGGGTTCCTTCCCTCGCGGCGGCCGGGTGGCCGGAGGCCAGACGGAGGGGACCGTTGCCGCCTCGACGAGCATCTACCTGCCCGCGCGTATGCCGGAAGCCTTCGTCGGCGCACCGGTGACCGTTGAGGTTGCGCCGGGCTTGGCCGTGCCGCCCGAACCCGAGGTCGTTGCGGCGGACCTCAAGGCGGCGGGGCCGGTGGCCGGTAAGCGGGTGAGCGAAGCGACGGAAGGTCCGGGCCGACCGACCCGCG
>JAJXTA010000733.1 GCA_021784265.1 bacterium
GACATGTCTGTCCGACGGCCACGGATCGATCAACGTCGAGCCAACGTCGAACGTAATGGCCCGGATGACGGGGCGCGACCTCATCCGGGCGCCGCCGCCTCCCGGCAGGGCATGGCTCGAGCCGAGGTCACGCTCGCCACCGAAGGCGGGGGGAGGTTCCCGGCCCACTGGCGCCGCGCGGGACTCATTGATAGGACTGTTGGAGCTGTTGGAAGCGCTTGTAGAGCGGGGAGGTCGGCGTCATCCGTTGCCCCACCAAGCCCAGCACCCGTTTGGCTTCCGCCCGATTCGAGAGGCCCACCAGCACCACGTAGTCTAACTGGATTTCGGCCAGCCGCGGGTCCTGCACTTCGTCTTGGTGTTGGCGGAGCCAGTCCCGCAGGCCGCTGGCGCCCCCGCGCTTGGCCTCGTCCAGCGAGGTCTCCATCGAGGAGGGCATGCCGGGCAGCTTGCCCGGGGCGGTGCCCGAGGGGCCGTCCACCTCGGCTTGGGCCCGCTGCATGGCGGACTGGAAGTAATCCCGGACCTTGACCCCGGCCCAGAGCAGGCCGATGACCATGAGGATAGTGAGCACCTGTCTCATACATCGTCACGCGATTCGCTGACCGGCTCCGGCACGCGCTGGACTCGCGCTCCCAAACGCCGCAGCTTTTCGTCCATCTGTTCATAACCGCGGTCCAGGTGATAGATGCGCTTGACCAAGGTTTGGCCCTGAGCCACGAGGCCCCCCAGGACCAGCGCGGCGGAGGCGCGCAGGTCGCTGGCCATGAGTTGGGCCCCACTCAAGGGCAAGCCCCCCTTGACGATGGCGCTGGGCCCCTCGATGGCGATGTCGGCCCCCAGGCGGGCCAGTTCGCTCGCGTGGGTGAAGCGGGACTCGAAAATCCGTTCGGTGATGATCCCAATCCCCTGAGTAAGCGCGAGGAGGACCATCATCTGCGCCTGCACGTCGGTCGGAAAACCGGCGTACGGTTGGGTGGTGATGTCCACGGGTGTGAGCTCGGGGCCCCGCCGCACGGTCAACGCCATCCCGTGCCGGTGGACCTGGACGCCGGCCTCGTGCAGCTTGTCCAGGACGGCATGCAGGTGGTCGGGGCGCGCCCCGTGGAGCGTCACCTCGCCGTTGGTCACCGCTCCCGCCAACAGATAGGTGGCCGCCTCGATGCGGTCCGGGATCACCTCGTGCGCGGCGCCGTGCAGTTCTTTCACCCCCGTGATGGTGATGAAGGGGGTGCCCGCGCCGGTGATCTTGGCGCCCATCGCCACCAGGAACTCCGCCAGGTCCACCACTTCCGGTTCACAGGCCGCGCTCTGGATCACAGTGACGCCTTCCGCCAGCGTGGCGGCCATCATGATATTGGCGGTGCCCAGCACGGTCGGCCCGGCCCGGCCCCCCAGGAAGACCTCGGCGCCGACGAGGCGGGGCGCCTGCACGCAGACATAGCCGCGCTCGATGCTGATGGTGGCGCCCAGGGCGCGCAGGCCTTTGAGGTGCAAGTCGATGGGGCGGGCGCCGATCACGCAGCCCCCCGGTAAGGAGACCTGGGCCTGATGCAACCGTGCCAGCAGCGGTCCCAGGATGCAGACCGACCCGCGCATCTTGCGGATCAAGTTGTAATCGCCGAACCCGCGAATCTGGGCGGCGCGCGTCGTGACCGTCTCGGTGTCGAAACTGACCTCGGCTCCCAGGGAGGTGAGGATCTGACCCATGAACCGGACATCGCTCAGGTTGGGGACCCGGCGGATGACGCACGGCTCGGCGGTCAGGAGCGTGGCCGCCAAAAGGGGCAGCACGGCATTCTTGGCCCCGCTGATCTGGACTTCGCCATGCAGGGGAATGCCGCCTTCGATCAGGAAACAATCCATAAATTCGGGGGGCTCGAATCAGCCCGCCCACCAAGCCCATCGTTTCACGATTCCGGGCGGTGCGCAATGACGATCCGGGGGTGGCCGTTGTAGTCGGGCTCGACTCGGTCGATGTGCCAGCCCCGGGCCTCGAGCAGCGCGCCGACGGCGGGCGCTTGGCCGTCGCCGATCTCCACCATCAGCCGCCCGCCCGGGGCGAGGAACCCCGCCGCCCCGGCGGCCAAGGCCCGAAGCACGCCCAGCCCATCCGGCCCCCCGTCCAGCGCCAGGCGGGGGTCGTGGTCCCGCACCTCGGGCTCCAGCGCGTCGATCTCGGCGGTGGGAATGTACGGGGGGTTGCTGAGGATCAGCTCCGCGCGCACGTCCGGCGGGAGCGCCGCGAACACATCGCTTTGCCGGAAGTGGATCCGGTCCGCCACGCCGTGGGCGGCGGCGTTGGCGCGGGCGAGCTCCAAGGCCGCCGGCGAGAGGTCGAGGGCGTGGAGGGTGGCGGTCGGGCACTTGAGGGCCAAGGTGACCGCCAGGCACCCGCTCCCGGTGCCTAGGTCCACGGCCACGGGCCCGGGCTGGCTTCGCGGGCTCGCCGCCTGGCGGCCCAAAAACAGCCAGCCCGCCTCGGCCAACAGCTCTGTCTCCGGCCGCGGGATGAGGGCGTTGGGGCTAACGTGCAGCTCCAGGCCGCAAAACGACACCGTTCCCACCAGATGCTGCAGCGGCTCCCGCCGGCCGCGGCGCTGGACCAGCTCGCGCACGCGGCCCAGGTCGGCCGCGCCGACTTCGCGGTCGAATCGCAGGTAGAGGTTCAGGCGCGGCAGCCGGAGCACGTGGGCCAGGAGTGATTCCGCCTGCAAGCGGGGCGATTCGACGCCTTTCTCGGTCAGGTACTTGGCGCCGCGTTGGATCACTTCCAGGACCGTCACGCCGTCAGCCTAGTGGTCCTGGCCCCGCTGCAAAGGGCAAACTGGCGTTCGGCTTGTCCCCGGCCGTGGTTCTCGCGGGAGCGCGGCGGGCCGGCGAGATGA
>JAJXTA010000734.1 GCA_021784265.1 bacterium
GGTCTTGGCCATCTGCAAGAAGATCGTCGAACGCCACGGCGGGCGCATCTGGGTGGAGTCCGCTCCGGGCCAGGGCGCCACCTTCTACTTCACGCTCCCAGCCCCGGAACCGGGCCCTCCGTCCCCAGCCCTCCCCACGCCATCTGAAACATGAACGCCCCTGGACAACCCATCGAAATCCTCCTGGTTGAAGACAACCCCGGCGACGTCCGGCTGACCCGTGAGTCGTTGGCCGAGGGTAGGGTCCGCAACAACCTCCACGTGGTTGCCGACGGCGAGGCCGCCCTGGCCTTCCTGCGGCGCACCGGCCGCTTTGCCGCGGTGCCCCGCCCGGACCTGATTCTGCTCGATCTCAACCTGCCGCGGCGCGATGGGCGCGAGGTCCTGGCGGACATCAAAGCCGACCCGGACCTGCGCCGGATCCCGGTGGTGATCCTCACGACTTCCCAGGCCGAGCAAGATATCGTTCAGAGCTACGACCTGCATGCCAACTGCTTTGTCACCAAGCCCGTCGGGCTGGACCAATTCCTGAAGGTGATCCGCTCGATCGAGGCGTTTTGGCTGGAGATCGTGAAACTGCCGCCCGACGGCGCCCGCACCGATGAAGACGCTGCTCGTTGAAGATAATCCGGGCGATGCCGGGCTGTTGCGGCAGATGCTTCAGGAGACCCCGGGGGTGGCCGGGGAGTTGGTTCATGTGTCGCGGTTGAGCTTGGCGGAGGCGTCGCTGAGGGAGGCGACGTGGGACTTGGTCCTGTTGGACCTCAACTTGCCCGACGGCGAAGGGTTGGAGTCTTTGCGGCGGGTCAGGGCGACGGCGCCCTCGGTGCCGGTGGTGGTCTTGAGCGGGTTGGCCGATGAGGGGCTCGCCAACCAAGCCGTCCTGGCCGGCGCCCAGGATTACCTCGTCAAGGGCCGCTTCGACGACTTCTGGCTGCGGCGGGCGCTCCGGTACGCGGTCGAGCGTGCCCGCGCGGGTGAGCAGTTGCGCCGCCTCAATCGCGCCCTGAGGACCCTGAGCCGGTGCAATGAGGTCTTGGTGCATGCCCAGGATGAAGGGGGGCTGATCCGGGAGCTGTGCCAGAGCATCGTGGAGGTCGGCGGCTACCGGCTGGCCTGGGTCGGTTACGCTGAGCAGGACGACCAGAAGACGGTGCGCCCTGTGGGCCACGCCGGTATCGAGGAGGGCTACTTGGAGACCTTGCAAATCACCTGGGCCGATACCGAACGCGGCCGCGGACCCACCGGCACGGCGATCCGCACCCAGCGCCCCGTGGTCTGCCAGAACGTCCGCACCGAGCCTTCCTTCGCCCCTTGGCGGACCGAAGCCATCAAGCGGGGTTACGCCTCCTCGATTGTGTTGCCCCTGCAAAGCGACGGGCGAACGCTGGGCGCCCTCAGCATCTACGCTGTGGAACCGGACGCCTTCGACGCCGCGGAGGCCAAGTTGCTCCTCGAGTTGGCTCAGGACCTCGCCTACGGCGTCGTCTCCCTGCGGGCGCGCGACGACCAACGCCGGGCCGCCGCCGAGGTCCGGCGCCTGAACGAAGAACTCGAGCGGCGCGTGGCGCAACGCACCGAGCAGCTCCAGACCGCCAATGCCCAACTACAAGCCGAGGTCGCCGAGCGCCAGCGGGCGGAGGCCGAAATCCGGCAGTTGAACGCCGACCTGGCGCGTCGGGCCGCCGAACTGGAGGTCGCCAACCAGGAGTTAGAGGCCTTTTCCTACTCCGTCTCCCACGACCTGCGCGCCCCCTTGCGCGCGATCGACGGCTTCGCCCGGATTCTGATGGAAGAACATGCGCCGGAATTGAAGGGGGAGGCCCGGCAGCACCTCCAGGTGGTCCAAACCAACGTCCATCGCATGGCCGACCTCATCGACGATCTGCTGGCCTTCTCCCGCCTGGGCCGGCAGGCGGTGCGCAAGGGGCCCGTTCCCTCGACCACCTTGGTGCGCCGGTGCCTGGAGGAGTTGCGCCCGGAGTACGAGGGTCGGTCCGTTGAATTCCGCGTGGGCGAGCTCTGTGACTGCGAGGCCGATTTGGCCCTCCTCAAACAGGTCTGGCTCAACCTCTTGGGTAACGCCCTCAAGTACACCCGCGGGCGCCCGCAAGCCCTCATCGAGGTCGGCTGCCGCCGCGACAAAGGCGAGCGGGTCTATTTTGTCCGCGACAACGGTGTGGGGTTCGATATGGCCTACGCCGGCAAGCTCTTTGGCGTGTTCCAACGGCTGCATCGGGCCGACGAGTACGAGGGTACCGGCGTGGGTTTGGCCATCGTGCAGCGGATTGTCCATCGGCATGGCGGGCGGGTTTGGGCCGAAGCCGCCGTGGATCGGGGAGCAACTTTCTATTTCACCTTGGAGGCCTGATGAAGCTCTGCAAACGCGCGGTTCAAGTGGTACGGCACGAGGCGGAAGCCCGGCGAGTGACGGTGCTGCGGCGGATGCTCAACGAGGCCAAGGGCCACGTCGCCCAGGCGGTGAGCCAGGGCGACCCGGCCGCCCTCGCCGCCTGGGATTGGCAAACCCGCCAAATCCGCCGGGTTCTGCGCGACCGGGAGACGCCGCGATAGCGGGATGGCGGCGGGCGGGGGTCGCCGCTCCGGCGCCGGCGCCACAGCGCGCGCCGCTCCGGCGTTGCGCCCGCCACCGACTCGGCTAGACTTCGGCGGGTGCAACCGATGGGCACAGTTTATTTGGTCGGCGCCGGACCCGGAGACCCGCAGCTCTTGACGCTGCGGGGGGCCGAGGTGTTGCGTCAGGCCGAGGTGGTGGTGCAGGACGCGCTGGTCAACGGGGCGCTCTTGGAACTCGCCGCGCCCACCGCCGAGATCATCCGGCGCGCGCGGGAGGAAACCTCGCCCCTCGCGGCCTTGATCACCCTCT
>JAJXTA010000735.1 GCA_021784265.1 bacterium
TCACGGTGGCCTGTCTTTCGGTGACGCTGGGCCTGTGGTGGGTGACCCATTTCTATTCCGCGCGCCTGCGCCCCGGTTACCAGCGCAACCGGGAGCTCTTCGACCGCCTGGTCTTGCTCTTCACCGAGAGTGTGAAGGGCATCCAGACCGTCAAAGGCTTCGCCGCCGAACCGCATCAGGTGCGCCGGTTTGCCCAGGCCAACGACGCCGTCTCGCGGCAGCAGCAGCGGATTTTCTGGGACCTGGCGCTCTTTACGCCTGTGACCCAGTTGCTCTCCCAGTTGAGCTTGGTGATCCTCTTCGGGTATGGCGGCTGGCTCTACGTGCACGGGCGGCTGCCCTTAGGGAGCGGGCTGGTGGTGTTCGCCGGCCTGTTGCAGCAGTTCAACGGCCAGGTCGCCAACCTCACCACCATCGCCAATTCGGTCCAACAGAGTCTCACCGCCGCCCGGCGCGTGTTCGAGGTGCTCGACACGGCCACCGAGGTGGAGAATCGGGCGGGGGCAGTGCGGCCGGGCCCGCTCCGTGGGCGGATCACCTTCGAGGCGGTCCGCTTCGGTTACCAGCCAGCGGCGCCCGTGCTCCACGCGGTGTCGTTTGACGCCCAACCGGGTCAGGTCATTGGCATTTTTGGCGTGACCGGCGCGGGCAAGAGCACCTTGCTCGCCTTGATTCCGCGCTTTTACGATCCCCAGCAGGGCCGGGTGCTGGCCGACGGGCGGGACCTGCGCGAGCTGGACCTCGATGCCTACCGGCGCCAGATCGGCCTGGTTTACCAGGAGAGTTTCCTCTTCTCCAACACCGTGGCCGCCAACATCGCCTTTGGCAACCCGCGCGCCACCCCGGAGCAGATCGCCGCCGCCGCCCGCGCCGCCTCGGCTCACGACTTTATCGCCGCCTTACCCGAGGGTTATGCGACGGTGCTGGGGGAGGCGGGAGCCGACCTCTCCGGGGGCCAGCGGCAGCGGTTGGCCTTGGCGCGCGCCCTGCTCCTCCAGCCACCGATCCTGATTCTCGATGACCCGACCGCGTCGGTGGATCCCAAGACGGAACACGAGATCGTCACCGCCCTGGCTCACGCCATGGCCGGGCGGACGACCTTCGTCGTGGCCAACCGCTTGAGTCTGCTCCGCCGCACCGACCTGATCCTGGTGTTAGACCAAGGGCGCCTGGTCGCCGCCGGGACCCATGCCGAGTTGGTGCGGCGGCCGGGACCGTACCGCGAGATGGCCCTGCTCCAGTTGATGGACCTGGAGGAACCGCTGGAGAGGTCGGCATGAGCGGGGCCCGGCCTACCCCACCGCCATCCGCCACGCCGGAGGCCAGCGCCACGACCCCGCATGACGCCATCACTTATTTCCGGCCGATGGACACCCGCGAGGCCGATCAGGCCCCCCTGAGCGCCAGCCTCATCCGCCGCGTCTTCACCTACACCCGCCCGTACCGGGCCCGCCGCAACTGGCTCTTCCTCCTCACCTTCGCCCGCGGCATCCAGCTCCCGGTCCTGGCCTGGATGATCGGGCGGACCATCAACGGCCCCATCGCGGGCCGGGACCTGGCGGGCATCTTCCGCCACACCGGCCTCTATCTGGGCTTGGTGGTGTTGATGGTGCTCACCCTGCATTTCCGGCAGCGCTTTGCCCTCGAGCTGGGTGAGGCCGTGGCGCACGACATGCGGGCCGAGCTCTTCGCCAAACTGGCCACCTTGCCCATGGCCTTCTTCTACCGGACCAAATTCGGCCGCCTCATCAGCCGGCTCACCTCCGATATCGACAGCGTGCGGGTGGCGGTGCAGGACGTGGCCTTCGTGGTCACCATCCAGGCGGTGCAGATGACGGTCGCGGCCCTCTTGATGGTCTGGTACAACGCCAAGCTCTTCTCGCTGATGGTGGCCCTGGTGCCGGTGATCTGGATCGTGAACCAGCAATACCGCCGGGAAATGAGCCGCCAACTACGCAAGATGCAGGAAACCTGGAGCCGCTTGACCTCGACCCTCGCCGAGTCGGTCAGCGGCATCCGCGTGACCCAGGCCTTCGTGCGCCAGGAAATCAACGCCGGCTTCTTCCGCAAGTTGGTCAACCTGCACGGAGAAAACAACGTGGGCGTGGCCCGGGCTTCGGCGGTCTTTATCCCGCTGCTCCAGCTCAAGAGCCAACTGTTCCTGGGCGCGATGGCGTTGCTGGGCGGGTACGGCGCCCTCCGCTGGCACGGCTGGCTGCACATGGACGTCGGCGACCTGGTGATGTTCTTCTTTCTGGCCAACCTCTTCTTCGATCCGGTCCAGGTCCTGGGCAACCAATACAACCAAGCCCTTACCGCCATGGCCGGCGCCGAGCGCCTCTTCCGCCTCCTGGACCTCGAACCGGAGTGGCGGGATGCGCCCACCGCCCACCCGCTCCCGTCCCTCAAGGGCCGCGTCGAATTCCGCGCCGTCCATTTCGCCTACGAACCGGACCGGCCGGTGCTCGCCGACATCTCCTTCGTCGCCGAGCCCGGGCAGATGGTGGCCTTGGTCGGCCACACCGGCAGCGGCAAGACCACCGTCGTGGCGCTGCTCCAGAAGTTCTTCTTGCCCCTCCAGGGTGCGGTCCTGGTCGATGGCCACGACCTGCGGGAGGTCACCGCCGATTCCCTCCGCCGCCAGATGGGCAGCGTGCAGCAAAACAACTTCCTGTTCACCGGCTCGGTCTTGGACAACATCCGCTGGGCGCGCCCGGCGGCGACGGAAACCGAGGTCCGAGCCACTCTCGAGGCCTTGGACTGTCTGGACCTGCTCACCGCCTTGCCGGCGGGCCTCGCCACCCAGGCCGGCGAACGCGGAGCCAAACTCTCTTTGGGATAGTGGCCACCTGAGCTTTAGATTCTCGCTGTTCTGTTTTTCCTTCC